>CAMWKN010000408.1 GCA_947174825.1 uncultured Clostridium sp. | reverse complement strand
AAAAACAACAGATTATGTAATTCTGATGGAATGGTTAAATAAAGCCAAGAGATATAATGGTTTTTATATCTTGGGAATATAGATGGTTTTCAGATTGTAGATTGTGAAGGGAGGATAGAAAATGGATATCACAAAGTTTTCAAAATTTGACCAAGTATGCGCTGAAAAATTACCAAATGAAATTAACAAGATACTGAAAGCAGCAAAAGGGAAAGAAAAGTGTGCGATTGGTTTCATAACCGTAGATGATTTCTATGGCTTTTATCTGTCCTGGGATTACAGCAGCAACATATATGAGTATTTCGAATGGGAAAATGGATTGGAACCAGAGTTCCTGTATCAACCACTGGTGGATGTTGTAGATGCTTGCCAGGAAATTGATTTTTGTAATCCATCTGAGGAAAAGTGGGATTTTGCACAGACTTTACTGTCTGTGATAGAAAAGAATATCAAACAAATTCCCGATGAAATATTTCGGAAAAATGGCTTTGAGAGAGAAGAAATTCTTTTCTTTGCAACCATGGGGGACGGTGACTATATTCAGGAAATGATGGATGCATCGCTTAAAATGTTTAATTCTGCGGATACCATAGAATCATATGGGATAACGCAATACGAATAAAGGAGCAAATCTTATGCATACAGATCTTTTGAAAGAAAAACTATTCCAGCAATCGCAAGTGCTGCAGGCATTAAAAAATGGGGATACATCTTCTGTAGAATATAGCGGATATAGAGATAAAGAATGGGGAATACAAGATGCAAATTATGTAAATCGTATGCGTTTGGCGTACTATTTGTTATATGCCCATATGGATGATGAAGATACGATTGTGTATTTGTTTCAGGAAGAGTTAAAAGACCGTAAAACCAATTCTTTTCAAGGGATTGGAGACTCACTTAATGTTTTGGCTTTTCTGTTGAATCGATATAACGCCAATGGAAAATATGATCAATTGCTGGAGGAAGCAAAAAATGCAAATTTCGATTGTGCCTGTGGATTTGATAAAAATTATCAAATAGATGATGAAATTAATTCTTTAGATTTAATGGATTGTATTTTTCTTTCTCAGGATTTGGATTATAAAGATGTTATGGAACAGCTGGTAAACAGCTGGAAAGACAGCGTGACAGAATGGACAGATGCGAATCGAACCACACTTACCAGATTTTATTCTTTTTTGGGAAAAGAGCAGGAGAATGAATCCCTGTATAAAGAACTGTTAAATAATGCAGTTGAGTCTGGGGAGACTTTCAATATTGTCTCTGCGTATAACAAAGTAATTCAATATTACATTGAGATTAAGGAGTTTGAAAGTGCGTACTCTTATTTAAGGGAAATGATAAATACTACTGATTTCAAAGAGATAGAAAGAATCCGTCTTTTTAGCGCTGTACTTGAAGAAAGTTTTGAAATGATCTGTGGTGGTGTAAGGGAGTCTCTTGAATTGTGGAAATGGGCAAAACCATATTTGCAGAAGAAAGCCAAGTATGAAAATATGTATGGAAATTTATATATGAAAGGTATTGCAGCAGCCAAAGCTGTCAACGATACTTATGCCATTTCCTTAGAAAGAGAATATGTTGCTTGGAAAAAGAAAATGCAGTTGGAATAGCATCATTAAAAAACTTATTTTTGTGTGACATTATTAAATTAGCATTGCCAGATTTGATTAGAGGTATTTCAACATGAATTACGAGCAATTTATTACAGAGATTCAGAAATATTGGGATTTGCGTGACAGCGGCTTGAAAAAACAGGCAAACCGTTTTCTCTTTGCATTTACGAAACAATTCAAGGAGGATGTTTCCGATAAAGATGCAGATAAGATTTTGTTTCGATTTTGCAGGGAATATCTTGATGAAATGAAATTTTCCGGTGATAATTTTAGGGAAAAGCCCCGACGTCACTTGCCATTTCAGATCACAGAACTGCTTAACAGTTATCTGAACCGGGAGTGTGAGAAGAACAAGATGCCACAGATGCGGTGGACGTTCCAGATTTTTGGAGCTTATAATCCACATGATCCGGAAAGAGTGCACAATCCATATCACATTTTGGAGCGGGCATATGAACACGAGGAATGTGATCAGCAGACGGTTCAGCTTTATTTTGACGAGCAGGTGGAATATTTGTGGTGGGGACAGCATCATTTTCCAGAGGGCTGTATTATTACACGGGAGGAATTTGAAGATGTTGTGGCTACAGCAAATAGAATTTTGACAGAAAAATCGGTAGATTCTCAGTCTGTGGAAGATTTTAGGTATTATGTTAAATTATATCATATCTATTTTGCATGGCAGGAGAATGACAGAAATGGTGACTTCTATGAATTGTGTAAAAAAGAAGGAATAGAATTCCAAGGGATGCCAGCGTTTTATTACCAGAAGTGATAGGAGGATGATCATGGATAAAATTATTGTGATTGGAAGTCCGGGGGCGGGAAAAAGCATTTTTGCACGAAAGCTCAGAGATGTGACCCATCTTCCCCTATATTATCTGGACCAGTTATGGCATAAGCCGGATCAGACTAATATCTCCAAAGAAGAGTTTGATACACGTTTAGGGGAATGGATCCAAACGGATCGTTGGATTATTGATGGGAATTATCAGCGCACCTTGGAAATACGCATGAAAGCCTGTGATACGGTTTTCCTGTTGGATTTTCCAGTAGAAACTTGTCTTCTGGGTGTGCAGTCCCGCATTGGAACAAAGCGGGAAGAATTGCCTTGGGTGGAAACCGAGTTTGATGAAGAATTCCGGCAGGCAATCCTTGATTTTCCGGAAAAAAAGCTTCCGCAAATCTATGAGTGGATTGATAGGTACGGCGAAGAGAAACAAGTGTTTATTTTTCGATCCAGGGAAGAGGTGGATGGCTATTTGGAAAATCTTGGGAATCGGGAGTTTGGGAGTCGGATCAATGAATAAAGAATAGTTAGAGATAAGCATGAAAATACAATATAGTAAGATTAAACAATGAGAGGGAAAAGTCCCAGTTGACTGTTGGGTACCGAACCCCTACACTTATATTTTAGGAGGAGAATAGTTATGTATATTGAGGAGAAGTATTGGGAGAATTATATTGGCGACACGGATGACAGTTTGACATTAGTGGAATATTTGGCAGGGAAACAAAAACGGGATATTACCATCACAGAAATCTTTGCCGATACTGGTGTAGATCAGTTACAATGGGATTTCAAGCAGGCAGATTCCCTTTCGGTAATCATAGATGGTATGGAGGCTGAGATCTAT
>CAMWKN010000407.1 GCA_947174825.1 uncultured Clostridium sp. | reverse complement strand
TTCTAAATCCACATCAATATCCCGCTCTGCGTCACTCCCATATACGTTACGCATAGAAAATCCACCCTTACTGGATCTGGCGGGTTGTATGGCAATATTCATAATCAGCCCAATGCCAATCATCGACGAAAGCATTGAGCTTAACCCATTACTCAGAAATGGCAGAGGCAGACCTGTGTTTGGAAACATCAGGGTTGCTACACTGATATTTGTAAAAATCTGAAACATAAACATGGATGCTACACCCACCGCAATCATTTTCCCCAAATAATCCTGCGATTTACGGGCAACCATGATACATTTAAAAATAACCAATGCCAGTAATGCCAGTATTAGACAACAGCCTAAGAATCCAAATTCTTCTCCAATCACCGACCAGATAAAATCACTTTCCCGGACAGATACTACATTATAATCTCTGGGGGAAGAACCAGAGCCGCCATCCTGTAAATATTTCCCATATAATTTACCGGATGCAATTGCTCGAATCGAGCGGTTCTGCTGGTAATTCCATCGTTCATTCACATCTGTCTCTGGATGTAGCCATGCCATAATACGTCTGTAGTGGTAGTCTTCCGGATTAGAGAAAATAAAATTTCCCGGCTGTTGGATATACCAAAAACCAACTAATCCAATTGGTATTCCCAGTAATATGACTGGTACTAATATCCGATAAGAAAGTCCGGCAATAAAAATCATACAGACCAGAATAAATACGGAAACCAGAGAAGATGATAAATCCGGCTGTTTTACAATCAATGCCACAGGTACAGCGGTCACTAACATCATAGGAATCATGTATCGAAGATATTGATTTTTGCGTTGGTTTTTGGCAAACATAGCTGCCAAAGTCAAAATCAATATAATCTTCATTAATTCACTGGGCTGGAATGTAATCCCAGCTAAACTGATCCAACGAGCTGCTTTCGTCTCATTTGTCACTCCGATGGGAGAATAGGTGGCGGCTGTCAATGCAATTCCAATACAATAATAGATCCCCACAAAACGACAGATAAAATGGTAATCCATCAGAGAAAGGAACAAAATAATAACTAATCCCATTACCATGCCGGCAATCTGGCTTTTCATGTAAGCCATTCCCTTGTCTTCGCCTCCTGCTAAATACAAAGAGAAAGCACTGATCAAACAGAGAAGAATCACGATGCATAGTAGCGAAACGTTATATTGTTTCCAGTCATATTGTTTAATACGGTTTAACATTTGCTCTACTTCCTTACCGGATCAGTTTTGGAACTCCACCATTATTTCCGGAAATTCCGGGATCCTTTAATCGGAATATTTGCCAATACTACATTGGCGGTTTCCGAATCCAATTCTGCTTTTGTCATCTTGATATCCAGACGGTCAGTATCTATATCGACATATTTTGATATCACATCAATAATATCATTTTTCATCTGTTCCATTAATTCAGGCGAACAAACCGCCCGATCCGAGGTGATTGCAACCTTTAATCTGTTTTTGGCAATATCACTGCTATTCTCGGAACTTTTGAAAAAATTAGTAAATATACTCATAAATTATCCTCCATTATGCTACAATGTTCTGTAATACAGCGGTCAGAACCACTATTCCATTGCATCTTCCTTTCCTCTGTCTTACTTTTTGAAAATTGCTTTCAGCTTCTGGAAGAATCCACTAGTAACTTCTAAATCTAAATATGGTACATCTTCCCCGAGAATTCGTTTGCAGATATTCATATATGCCTGTCCAGCCATACTGTCGGAGCCTACCAATGGCTCACCCTGATTGGTGGATATTACAATCTGCTCATCATCCGGCACAACACCAATCAAATCTACAGCAAGGATTTCAACCACATCATCACTGGACATCATATTTCCTTCTTTGACCATATCTGTGCGCAGACGGTTGACAATCAGGTGGGTGGAAACAATTTCATTTGCTTCCAACAGACCAATGATACGGTCAGCGTCACGGACTGCAGATACCTCTGGTGTGGTTACTACCAATGCGCGGTCGGCGCCGGCAATGGCATTTTTGAATCCCTGCTCAATTCCTGCCGGGCAATCCATCAGTATGTAGTCAAACTCATCTCTCAATTCGTCGGCCAGTTTCTTCATCTGCTCCGGTGATACTGAAGTTTTGTCTTTGGTCTGTGCAGACGGAAGCAGGTAGAGATTTGGATATCTTTTATCCTTGATGAGTGCCTGCTTGATTCTACAGTTATTTTCTACTACGTCCACTAGATTATATACAATACGGTTCTCCAACCCCATTACTACATCCAGATTACGTAATCCGATATCAGTATCGATTAAAACAACTTTTTTGCCTAACTGTGCCAGTCCAGTACCAACATTTGCTGTGGTGGTAGTTTTTCCTACACCACCTTTACCGGATGTAATTACAATGACTTCTCCCATGTTACGATTCCTCCTGTTGCACTTTTCATGCGTTATATTTGTATTGCTCCCTAACAGTATAGCGAATAAGTATTCGTTGTTCTAATGTGGTGTCAGAGACAATGAGCAAACTAATCTTCCATATTGTACCAAAAATAGAGCAGGAAATCTATAGTAAATTTTTTCAAGCATTCGCATTTTGTTACAAGTATGGTAATTGCTTATAGACGGATATCTCCCATGACATCCTTATCCAGTGGCTCTATATAGATGTTTCCACTATCCCAATAGGCAATTTTGGTTTCTTTGACCTTTTTTTTCTGTGGATGATCTGGAGAACGGGCAATGGTATCTGCAATGCGGATTTGTACCGGATCCATATCCAGTGCTACCACAAAAGCATCTACATTTCCGTCCGATCCGGCATATACATTCCCACGTAATGCTCCCAGAATGATTACATTTCCTTTAGAAATAACTCTGGCACCGGCTTTGACATCTCCGATGATGATGATGCTGGTTTCCACATCAAGTACCTGTCCGGAGCGGAGATTTCCTTTGAAAAACTGACCAGTATTATAATCGGTTTCCATCAGTTTCTGCTCCAGCGTCTTTTGGAATGCTTCCTCCAGCTTAGAATCATCCTCCAGAATACAGATAATTGATAATTTACAATGTTCCTGAATGATTTCAATTAATTCAATTTTTTGATCGTCAGTCAGTTCCCGTCCCTGAAAGGCAATTGCCTTTTCGGCTTCTCCCAGAAAATCGGCTGATTTTTCAAATTTTTCTGCCACGGCTTTTTTTAATTCTTCGTAAGGTGCGCTCGCATCCAATACTAATATAATACCTGCCTTCGTCCCCTTAATAAC
>CAMWKN010000406.1 GCA_947174825.1 uncultured Clostridium sp. | reverse complement strand
TATATAGAATTCTCATTATATACCAATCATTTTTCTGAAGATGTAAAGGAATACTTGAATTTTTTCTCTGAAATTGGGAAAATAGCAAAAGGCAGCTATGGTTTGCTATATCTTCGTAATGATGAGGATGCAATTTATTGTAATGAGTTTCAAATATGGAGATTATCAAGGGGAGAAGTTAGAAGGTTTGATGATAAGATTCTTTCACCATTTGTGCCTACGGTAGAAGATTTTGATACTGAATTAAAGCAGGATTGATTCGTAACGGATCAATAAGTTTAATTTATTAATTTTAAAAAAGTAGTTGACGACAGATGATATGAGTGTTAGTATAATAAAAATTTAAGGAGGACATATTAAATGAATCAGAACTTATATTCAATGCGTTATATGTATTCATATTATAGACGTATTTGCTTATAACCAAGCAATTGTATGCACTGGTTATAAGCTGGTAGGTCTTATAGTCTGGTGCATAAATGTGAATGTAGGTTGCTGTTTTTTTATATCGCATCTTGTATTATATATTTATCGCATCAGGCATATAGACGCTTGATGCGTTTTTATTTTAGAAAATATGTAAATACAAGGAGTGACGAAGATGAAACAACAATTTCCAGACTATGCAAATTGTATAGCAAATGCAGCAAATTCGATATTGGAAGAATTTGGAGCGGGAGAGGGGCGGCAGAAATTAAAACTGCTAGACCAATATCTTGAAAAGGGTTATGAGAATATTGTGTTAATTTTGTTGGATGGAATGGGAGAATGTATTATACGAAAAAATCTTGAAGAGGATGGTTTTTTTGCTTCACATTTGGCAGGGATATGCAGTTCTGTGTTTCCGCCGACAACGGTTGCAGCAACCACATCAATTTTAAGCGGACTTACGCCATGTGAGCATAGTTGGCTTGGTTGGGATTGTTATTATCCGCAGATTGATAAAAATGTTACTGTTTTTTTGAATAATGAAACGGGAACCGATAAACAGGCAGCAGATTTTAACGTTGCATGGACATATTGTGGATATGAAAGCGTTGGAGAAAAAATAAGAAAAAATGGCGGAAATGCATTTGAGGTTGCACCATTTGCAGAACCATTTCCTGATTCTTTTAATAAAATTTGTGAGCAGATTATGCGTTTATGCAAAAAATCAGGAAAGAAATACATTTATGCTTATTGGGGAGAGCCGGACAATATTATGCACATGAAGGGATGTTATGGAACGGATGCAAAACAGACTGTTAAGATTTTGGAAAAACAAGTGCAGGAGTTGTGTGAAGAACTTGAAAATACACTTGTGATTGTGACGGCGGACCATGGACATATGGACTCAAAGGGAGTAGCAATAACAGACTATCCTAAGATAATGGAGTGTTTAGTGCGCATGCCGTCCATTGAGCCAAGAGCCTTGAATTTGTTTGTCAAAGACGAAAAACGGCATCAATTTGAACAGGAATTTAGAAAAGAATTTGGTGATAAATTTCTTCTCTGGACAAAGGAAAAAGTGCTTAGCAGTAAATTGTTTGGAACAGGAAAAGAACATCCTGATTTTCGAGGAATGCTGGGTGATTATTTGGCGATTGCGGTTGATGATTTGTCAATTTATAATACAAGGGAAGAGGCAGACTATTATGTTGGGGTTCATGCAGGGCTTACAGAGGATGAGATGAATGTTCCACTTATAATAATAGAGAGAAATTGAGGAAAATAGTGTGAAAGGCAAAAACAGCGTTTTTCATTGCAATTTGAGCCGCATAAAATGCGGTGGGGAGGATTAGTATGAAAGAAAATGTTATTATTCGTTTTGTAAAGGAAGATGAATTGGAGAAGGTAAACATTCTCAGAAAACAGGTACATAAATTACATATTGATGGCAGGGCAGATTTTTTCAAATCCGATGGTTGGGATGGTATTAAAGAGGTTGCTAAAGTGAGGTTTGATTCGGATGACAGCAATGTAATTGTTGCCTGTTATGATAGAGAGATTGTGGGTATTGCTATTATTCAGTATATCCACAGACCGGAATCGCAATTTCGCCCGCCACATGATTTTGTCCATATTGAAGAATTTTGTGTGGATGAGAAACACAGAAGACGGGGAATTGCAACATCACTTTTTGATTTTATTAAAGAAGATGCGTCAAACCGGGGGATAAAAAAATTGGAGTTAAATATGTGGGAATTTAACGAGAGTGCCCTTAAGTTTTATGAGAGTATAGGATTTAAGACATATAGAAGAGACTTGGAGATGTTTCTTGTGTAAGATTCAGGAACAGGAAAAAATGAATTTTAAAAGCCGCTCTCGAGCCTAACTTATCCATCAATTGGTAGTGTGTGCAAAAAAATGGGGAAAGTCAAAGCATATGTACTCTTTACAGCAGAAAAAAAATCATGTATACTGGTAGTGTTTCTATCTACGAGGTCATAAGTGAAGTCTGGAATAGTTTGAAATTCAATTATATATTTTCCATTCTATTGTCTAAATCGACTAAATGTAGAATAACCCCTATAAAAATATTAATTAATATGAAACATGTCCCTAATGATTATAAGGGATAGTATAAATATAATAAGAAATGAGGTAAGATATGTCAGAGTACGAGCAGTTATCATTAGTGGAGTTGCGTGTGGAAGCCCGTAAGTTAGGCATCAAGAGTGTAACCAGTTACAAGAAAAAAGAGTTGTTGGAAAAAGTTCAGGAAGTGGTACAGGGTAACGATGCAGTGGCACAGGTAACAGAGCCTGATGCAGAACAGCAAAAAAATAGTGGGCGTAAATCTTCTCGACGAGGGAGAACCAAAAAAGAGACGGATTCTACATCACAGGAACGCAGAGATCAGAAAGAAACCTTGTCGCAGACAGCAGAAAATACAGAAAAAGCGGCAAAACAGCAGAATGTAGAAAAGACTGCACAGAAGAAGACAGAGACAGTATCGGAAAAATCATCTTCCCGTCGACAGGATAGTAAGACGGTTTCCCATAATAACAAAAGAAAAGAAAATGATAGTCGAATGAATTCACATAAACGGGAAAATGATGCCAGAACTGGTGGCAATTGGAGAGAGGCTGACAATCGGTCTGGTGCTGGCAAACGGGAGACAGATAACAGAACGAATCATAAACGGGAGTATGATGCCAAAAATGCTTCTTATAAAAAGAATGTGCGTCCTGCTTATCAGAATACCAGCGCTTCCAGGAATAATGCGTCTGGTCAGGGAGAACAGCAGCAAGCAGCTGTTATGCAGGGGAAAACCATGCAGAATCAAGGCATGTCATTAGAT
>CAMWKN010000405.1 GCA_947174825.1 uncultured Clostridium sp. | reverse complement strand
TTCGTACACGGGTCAAAAAGGCAATGAAATGTGTCAAAGCAGGCATGAGTCCATTAGAGAAAGCCTTGGTTTTGCATGACTATCTAATTGCTAATACCCAGTATCTGGAAGAAGAATCCAAAGAATACCGTTATAGCGAGTGGGGCGTATTTTTGAAGGGCAAGGCAAATTGCCAAGGGTATTCCATGGCATATAGTATTTTGATGCAGGAAGCCGGTATACCGGTGCGCTGCGTTGTTTCCGAAGAAATGCTGCATATGTGGAATCAGATCAAGATTGGCGGAAAATGGTATCATGTGGATGTTACCTGGGATGATCCACTGGATACCCGATTGAAAAAGGATCAGTATGGCTTAGTACTGCACGATCGTTTTCTGTGTAGTACCCAAAAAATGAAAGAAAAAGGTTATTATGGCTTTCAGGCGAAATCAGCCAAAAGTACCAAATATGATAACAAATTTTGGACTGAGATTACTTCGGAAATTTTTTACCGTAGTGGAAAATGGCTGTATCAGACAGACCGGAGAATTGAGCAACGAAACAGTTTGGTGAAAGGGAAAGCAAAACCATTATATTGGGCGGGAGGAAATTATTTTATTTCCTTGGATAAAAACCGCTATTATTTTATTAATTACAATCGTATCTATCTCTATCAGCGGAAAAAACAGAAAATGTATCTGGTGTTGGATGGAAACAAGCGTTATAAGGGGAAAACTAGCATTAGCCAGCTGAAATGCGATTCCGGGAAGCTGACCTATCGGGTAGTGAAGAATGACCGTGTTAAAACAGTAAGCAAGCGGATTAATAAGAAGGGGCTTCTGGCGAAATAAAGTGATCTATCAGCCTGGCAGTTTCTTGACAAACAACAGGCAAATTGCTACACTAAATCAAATTATAAAACCAGTTTTATGGAGTTAGGAGATGGCATAGATGGAAAGAAAGGTTTTATCAATATTAGTTGATAACACGGCAGGTGTGTTAGGACGAGTTGCCGGTTTGTTTAGTCGACGGGGCTATAATATTGACAGTTTGACAGTGGGAGAGACACAGAATCCTGCATTTTCCCGAATGACAGTGGTAGTGCGGGGAGACGATCAGGTATTGGATCAGATTGAAAAGCAGGTGGCAAAGTTAGAGGATGTCCGCAGTGTAAAGGTACTGAAACATGGACAGAGAGTTTGTCGTGAGCTGGTGCTGGTAACCGTTGCTGCCACTGCCCAGGATAGACCTGCAATTGTTGCGATTGCAGATATTTTCCGTGCCAAGATTGTAGATGTGGGCGTGGATACGTTGATGATTGAGCTTACCGGTAACCAGAACAAAATGGATGCTTTTGTCAAACTGCTGGATGGTTATGAGATCAAAGAATTGGTGCGTACCGGTGTGGCAGGTCTTAGCCGTGGAGCCCAGGATATGTTCGAGGAATTTGACGACGGACTGGATACTTAATTAAAAGTGTTCGTGCAGACGTGAGATATATGGTTGCTATGGACAGAGAAAACTGGATATAGCAACCATATTTTTGAACTGAAAATAAAATTAGATAAATGATATACAGGAGTGAATATGAAAGAAAAGAGTAATCTGTCCCAGAGAACTGCTGAAATCCTCAAAAAGCAAATTTTGGATGAGCATAAATATGATTATGGGCAGAAACTTCCCAATGAAAATGAATTGTCAGAAGAATTGGGCGTAAGCAGAGCCACACTGCGGGAGGCAATACGGATTCTGGTATCTGCCGGAATTCTGGTGGTACAGCGGGGCAAGGGAACTTTTGTGGCAGGAAAGCTGGATCGGATGGCAGGAGAGCGCCTGGCGATTCATGAATTTTCGGATACGAAAGTGACTCTCAGAGATTTGTATGAGACCAGAATGATCTTTGAGCCGGAAGCTGCTGCGCTGGCATGTAAAAGAGCCAGTGATGAAGAAATTGCCCATATCTTGGAGTTGGGGGAAGTGTGCCAGAATCATATTCTGCGCAATCCTGCCGGGAAAGAAAGGATCAAGTCGGAGATTGCCTTTCACAGCGCTATTATCGAGGCGTCTCACAATATGTTTCTGGGGCAGTTTATGCCCATGCTGACTCAGACCATCGAAAAGACCTTTGCCTTGGATTATAACCTGGATGTCATTGCGGAGGATGCCTACAAGGATCACATCATGATTATGAATTTTCTGGAAAAAAGAGATGCTCAGGCACTAAAGAGTGCAGTGACTATCCATCTGCACCATGCATTCTGGACGGAGGAACTACAGTGGCAGGAAGAAAACAAAACTAATTTTTAAAATTTTCTATTGACAGATGAATAAAATGGAGATATCATAGTTGTCATACAAGATGCATGAAGTTGTATGACAACTATTTTTTAGGAGGAAAGAATAATGGCAGAAGCAAAGATTTTTTATCAGGATGATTGTAACTTATCCCTTTTGGATGGCAAGACCATTGCAATTATTGGTTATGGTAGCCAGGGACATGCACATGCACTGAACTTAAAGGATTCAGGATGCCATGTCATCATTGGTCTGTATGAAGGTTCCAAGTCATGGGCAAAGGCTGAAAAGCAGGGATTCGAAGTGTATACAACAGCAGAAGCTGCTAAGAAAGCAGACATTATCATGATTCTGATCAATGATGAGAAGCAGGCTGATATGTACAAGAATGAGATTGCACCAAACTTAGAGGCAGGCAACATGTTGATGTTTGCTCATGGTTTCAATATTCATTTTGGTTGTATCGTACCTCCGGCAGACGTAGATGTTACTATGATCGCTCCAAAGGGACCGGGACATACTGTAAGATCTGAGTACCAGGAGGGCAAGGGTGTTCCTTGTCTGATCGCAGTAGAGCAGAACGCTACTGGCAAGGCTCAGGAGTTAGCATTGGCTTATGCACTGGGTATTGGTGGTGCCAGAGCTGGTGTATTAGAGACTGATTTCCGTACCGAGACAGAAACTGACCTGTTTGGTGAGCAGGCTGTATTGTGTGGTGGAGTATGTGCCCTGATGCAGGCAGGTTTCGAGACATTATGCGAAGCTGGTTATGATCCTAGAAATGCATATTTCGAGTGTATCCATGAGATGAAACTGATCGTGGATCTGATCTATCAGTCAGGTTTTGCAGGAATGAGATATTCCATCTCCAACACAGCAGAGTATGGTGATTATGTAACTGGACCAAAGTTGATTACTGAGGAAACCAAGAAGGCAATGAAGAAAGTTCTTGCTGATATCCAGGATGGTTCTTTTGCAAAAGAATTCCTGTTGGATATGTCTGATGCAGGACGTCAGGTTCACTTC
>CAMWKN010000404.1 GCA_947174825.1 uncultured Clostridium sp. | reverse complement strand
TTGCCGTACTCCTTGGTATCCCTATAGAGTTTTTGCAATGCGCTATTATGACTCCTAGTCAAACTTCTAATAACAAGCGAAATCTCTCTAACTCCCCAATCTTCATACTCTGGAAGTTCCGTTTTTGCTTTCCTGGCAATATTGTAATCGCTCCATCCTTCGCCCCTCATTTCAATAATCATTCTCAACAAATCCGGCTCCGCATATCTGTATATGTTAGCATGGATATCATTAAGAAACTCTTTTTCGATAACATACCTCTCCACATTCTGTACTGGATCAATCCACCACGGTTCTATTCTGCTGCACCTCTCTTGTTCGGGGTTTTCATATTCATAATCTAAGCGGAATGCTTCACGTTCCAATGTATTTTTGCCATTGTGATACTCTCTCCAGTAGTGCATCATCCTACCGTTTAACCGTTGGAATAATATTTGTCTGAATGGATACTTAATTTGCAGTTCCGGCTTTTCGGTTACATACTGTTTAACTGCAGTGAGATAATCAAGAATCAATTCATCATAAAAAGTTTCTGCATCCAATTTCTTGTACCTCATATATTCAAAAATCAAGTTGTGATTCTCAGGAAGTGCAGAGAACTCACGTTCTGCATCGTTTAGCGGTCTATTTGTATAATCTGCATTACCTTTATTCTTCATAATATTTTACCTCCAAAATATAATTATTATTGGATTGTGCACTATCCCGACTACCCTTTATATGGGTAGTTTCGTCACCTCTCAGTGGTACTCATCAGGGGATTTACTCGGTTATGGTTGTAAAGTAATTGTCAATTACAACCTTATCACCTATTTTGATTTCACTAGCCGCTACAGTTTCGCAACCTCTTGGCGTATCAGCCTTTACAGAAAATGTAGAAACGCCTTGATTGATCATGTCTTGTATCTCTTTCATTGTTATTGTGTGAGTTTTCATGGTTATGTACCTACCTTTCTTGGTTTGTATGGCTAATAACTAGCCGATGCGGTTTGTGGGGAATTAACCCCACAAGAACCATTTCCCCATCTTGTACCTCAATTCTTAATCAGTCCGAAAAGAAATCTTGTGCTTGCTTTTCCCTCTCTTGTGAACTGCTTGAAAAGTTTAGGATGCTTTTCCGCGAATGCCTTTGTGTCAAACAAGGTTTTTCTTTTATACCTTATTGCTAAAGTGATAAATATCAATGTCCAATTCATCAACTTTCTTTCGCTCCAGTTCCTTTTTAAGAGCTGCCTGAATCTGTTTTTGCTCTAACTCCCTTTTTGCAATCTCATCTTTTAATTTCTGATACCTTTTGCATTTTTCAATTAATTCTTTGTTAGTCATAATAACCAACCTCCCATATATTGATTTTTTATAAGAACAACACCGCTTTAGTAATCTTCTTGACTATTACCTCTCCCGTCTCGATACCGTTCACAAGTATATTGACCAAAGATTTGTACAAGGCTTTCGGCTCTTGTCGGTGCTGTTCTGTTCAACTGTTGAAATCATTGTACACCCATTTTCGTGAATAGTCTATTGGTAAGTATGCACGAATTATCGTGATTATTTTTATCTATTTTGTACACTTTTTTTCGTGTACTTTTTATTGACTATGCACTATTATTCGTGTATAATTATTTTTATCAAATCAATTTCAAGGAGGTAATCACAATGAGTAAATCAGTATATGAGATGGTAACAGATCGAATCATCAAACAATTAGAAGAAGGGGTTATCCCTTGGGAAAAGCCCTGGACTGGAGTTAGAAGTGGAGCATTTAACAGAGTAAGCAAGAAAAGCTATTCACTATTAAATCAAATGCTTTTGAAATACGATGGAGAGTATGCAACTTTCAAGCAATGGTCAGATTTAGGCGGTCATATTCGCAAAGGCGAGAAAGCAGAAATGGTAGTTTTCTGGAAGATACAGCCTATAGAAGAAAAACTGGAAGACGGCACAACAGATATAAAACAGATACCTATACTTAGATATTTCAATGTATTTCATATCTCACAAGTTGATGGAGTAGAGCCATTACCGGAAGATGAACTAAACAACATAGAACCAATAGAAAAGGCAGAAAATGTATTACATGACTATTGGACAAGGGAAAATATAACGGTTGAACATATCAAAGGGAATAAAGCCTATTATTCGCCTGATCTCGATTTGATACATTTACCACTATTTGAACAGTTCACAGATGCAAATGAATATTACAGCACTGCATTTCATGAGTCAGTACACAGTACAATGAAAGAAAACCGCTGCAATCGTGCAGAAGATAGAAAAGGGAAGCTTGTCGCTTTTGGTAGTGATGAATACAGCAAAGAAGAATTAGTGGCAGAAATTGGAAGTGCTAACCTTATGAATATCATGGGAATTGAAACAAGTAAGAGCTTTCGTAACAGTAGTGCATATATTCAAAACTGGCTTTCAGTATTACGGAATGACGTTAAATTCATTGTATCAGCTTCAAGCAAAGCAGAGAAAGCAGTCAATTATATAGTAGGTAATTCGTAAACACAAGTAAAAAAATAGGGTGTAACCAATAATAACAGCTACACCCTGATATATAAAGAAAGGCGGTAAAAGCTATGACAATCAAAGAAACCTATGAATGGATACGAAAAAACACTAACTTGATGCAAGATACAATGATGTTAGATTTTGAATGTTTGGCATATTGTATAGAACATGGAATTTTAGAAGAAGTGGACAAAGAACATTTTGCAGTTTGTGCAAACAAATAGAAAGGAAGGTGTGTGAATATGACAGATCAGGAAATTTTTGAGGTACTGGCAGATAATGAAGAAAAGATATTTTATGCATTATGTAGGGATAAAGAAAATGAGACACTTAAAAAAGTCATAATTGAAAAAATGATGCTGGCATGACCAATAATATAAAAAGGCTATGAGTTTATTGTTTACGTTCAATGACTCATAGTCTTTTCTTGTTGCTTTCTGATGGAATCTTATGCTTTTTCTTGGTCATAATTGTATAGCCACGTTATGATTTTAGGCTTGATTTGGGCTCATAATAGATTCATTGATAAAGTTATGAGGTAACACTTGAAAATGGCTAATTGACTGCTTGATCGTGTGTATTTGTGGGTTATTTGATGAGGTGGAGGGCAGCAGTTGGTAAGGATATAATGGGGGGGTAGTATACATCTTTAAAATCTGATTGCTCATGGTAAAAGCCCCTGTCTATTGCTTTCATGCACCGACTTAATTTTTTGACCTACCGAAGTGGGTATAAGGTAGGGGAATATGTTTACATTTGAAAATTTCAAATCCCCTATATATAGGGA
>CAMWKN010000403.1 GCA_947174825.1 uncultured Clostridium sp. | reverse complement strand
TAGAATGGCAAAGTTAAGAGAGAGAGCAAGACTCTGGCAACCATTACTTTCCAGAACTTCTTTAATAAATATGAAAAGAAATCAGGTATGACCGGTACTGCATTAACGGAGGAGAAAGAGTTCCGTGAGATTTACGAGATGGACGTGGTGGAAGTGCCTACTAATGTTCCGGTTGCTCGTATTGACTACAATGATGCGGTGTATAAAACCAAAGAAGATAAATTTAATGCGGTTATTGCTGATATTGTGGCAGCCCATGAAAAAGGACAGCCTGTCCTGGTGGGTACGATTACCATTGATACTTCAGAATATCTCAGCTCCAAGTTGCAACGAAAGGGCATTCCGCATAAGGTATTGAATGCCAAGTTCCATGAACTGGAAGCAGAGATTATTGCCGATGCCGGACAGATGGGTGCCGTTACCATTGCTACCAATATGGCGGGTCGTGGTACTGATATTAAACTGGGAGAAGGTGTTACTGAATTAGGTGGTCTCAAGATCATTGGTACAGAGCGGCATGAATCCCGACGTATTGATAATCAGCTCCGTGGACGTTCTGGTAGACAGGGGGATCCAGGAGAGTCCCGTTTCTATATTTCATTGGAAGATGATCTGATGCGTCTCTTTGGTTCCGAGCGTCTGATGGGCTTGTTTGAGGCAATGCCAGACGGAGAGCAGGTAGAGCACAAGATGTTATCTGGTGCCATTGAAAATGCCCAGAAGAAGATCGAGGGCAATAACTTTGGTATCCGTAAGAATTTGCTGGAATATGACCGTGTCAATAATGAGCAGAGAGAGGTTATCTACGCAGAGCGCCGTCGGGTATTGGATGGAGAGAGCATGCGGGATACCGTATATAAAATGATTACCGATGTGGCAGAATCCTGTGTGAATTCTGTGATTCCAGAGGATGGCAATGCAGAAGAGTGGGATATGAAGGAACTGAACCATGTACTGCGACAGACTATTCCAATGGATAAAGTGGTGCTGACAGAAGAACAGAAAAAGCATGCCACCAGAAAAGAACTGTTACAGCAGATTAAAGAGGCTGCTGTTAAAGTATATGAGGCAAAAGAAGCCGAATTCCCAGAGGCAGATCAGATCCGTGAGATTGAGCGTATTATCTTGTTGCGTATTATTGACCGGAAATGGATGGATCATATTGATGATATGGATCAATTGCGGCAGGGAATCGGATTACAGGCATATGGACAGCGTGATCCGGTATTGGAATACAAATTTGCCGGATTTGAAATGTTTAATGATATGATTGATTCTATCAGTGAGGAGACTGTCAAGGCACTGACCCATATTCAGATTGAGCAGAAGGTGGAGCGGGAACAAGTGGCAAAACCAACTGGCACCAACAAGGATGACAGTGCGGTGGCAACACCGAAACGCCGGACTTCCAAGAAGATTCAGCCAAATGATCCGTGTCCTTGCGGTAGCGGACGGAAATATAAACAGTGTTGTGGAAAGAGACGATAAAAGAGTTAAAGTTTCACTAATACCTGGCAAAGCCAGGTAAAGTGAAACTAAGTTAACTCTGAGAAAAACAGCAAACAGCAAAAATGCTGACGCTGTTTTTCCTATCAAATGCGTATAGTATCAAAATTTTGTTTAAAGAAAGAAGGTGAGCAAGTTGGTAGAATTTGACAATATTAAAATGACATTATCCAATTACGAACAGCCACTGCTTGAAATGGGGAATTCACTTTGACCTGGCTAATAAGACAGATCGAGTGGAAGAATTAGATAAAACCATGGAAGAGCCAGGATTCTGGGATGATCCGGAGAAATCAACCAAGATTGTACAGGAGCATAAAAAGCTGAAATCCGTGATTGAGCGTTATGAGGCATTGACGGGTAGCCGGGATGATATGCTGATGTTGATTGAAATTGCCCAGGAAGAAAATGATGCCAGTATTTTACCGGAGTTAGAGGAGTCCTTGCAGAGTTTTGAAGAGGATTTTGAATCTCTGCGGATTGAGACACTGCTCAGCGGGGAATATGATAAAGACAATGCAATTCTGACTTTGCATGCAGGGGCAGGCGGTACGGAGAGCTGTGATTGGGCAAGTATGCTGTGCCGCATGTATCAGCGATGGGCAGAGAAAAAAGGATTTCAGGTGGACATGCTGGATTTCCAGGATGGTGATGAGGCAGGCTATAAATCTGTTACTTTGCAGATTAATGGTATGAATGCTTATGGGTATTTACGTTCTGAACATGGTGTACACCGTCTGGTGCGTATTTCTCCATTTAATGCAGCTGGTAAGCGACAGACCTCTTTTGTATCCTGTGACGTTATGCCGGATATTGAGGAAGATTTGGATGTGGAAATTGCAGATGATGATATCCGTATTGATACCTACCGTTCCAGCGGAGCCGGTGGTCAGCATATTAATAAGACTTCATCGGCAATCCGTATTACCCATTACCCAACCGGAATTGTGGTACAGTGTCAGAATGAGCGTTCCCAGCATATGAATAAAGATAAGGCAATGCAGATGTTAAAAGCAAAATTATTTATTCTCAAACAGCAGGAACAGTTAGAGAAGGCCAGTGGTATCCGTGGAGAGGCTAAGGAGATTGGCTGGGGCAGCCAGATCCGTTCCTATGTGATGCAGCCTTATACTATGGTCAAGGACCATCGGACAAATGCAGAGATTGGAAATGCCCAGAGTGTATTAGACGGTAATCTGGATCCGTTTATTAATGCCTTTCTGGCATGGACTGGGGCAGGAAATTAGTCATATATTAAGTGAACACCAGATGAGGTAGAAGGAAAACGGTTAATATCCCTCATCAGGATTCAGATGAGACAGGGAGGATAAAGGAATGATAAACGTAGGAGTATTAGGTTATGGTACCGTAGGATCCGGGGTAGTGGAAATTATCCAGAAAAACCATGACATTATTGCGAAACGTGTGGGAAATGAGCTGCAGATGAAATATGTACTGGATTTGCGGGATTTTCCGGGTGATCCAGTGGAAGATATTCTGGTGCATGATTTTGAGATTATTAAAAATGATCCGGATGTCCAGGTTGTGGTAGAGACCATGGGAGGAGAGCATCCGGCATATGAGTTTGTCAAAGCTTGTCTGGAGGCTGGCAAAAGTGTATGTACTTCCAACAAAGCATTGGTGGCTGCATATGGTCCGGAGCTGCTACAGATTGCAGCAGATAAAAAGGTTAATTTTATGTTTGAGGCAAGTGTTGGAGGCGGCATTCCGATTATCCGTCCTCTGAAAACTTCTCTGGCACCAGATGAAATTGAAGAAATTTCTGGTATTCTCAATGGTACAACGA
>CAMWKN010000402.1 GCA_947174825.1 uncultured Clostridium sp. | reverse complement strand
CATTGCTACTTCATGACTGTAATTTTACTACTGTTATAATTGTAATGTAAATATAGTATGGTAACTGAAATGCTTTGGTTGCTGAATCGTATATTTAGAGGGATGTGAAGAGCAAGTATCTCTTTAATATACATAATAATTAATTTTTATGTTTATTCAGAAAAGGAGGAAAACACAAATGAACGCAAAAAAAATTCTGGCAGGTGCATGCGCTTCTCTTATGCTTGCAGTTGCCGCAGCTCCTGCCGTAAGCGCAGCTGACTCCATTGGTGTTACAGTTGGCAAGGCAGAAGCAAAACCGGGAGCAACTTTCACGGTGAACATCGACCTTACAGATATTCCAGCTGCTGGTGTCAATGCTTGTGATTTCGGTATCAAGTACGATTCATCTGTTATTTCTATTGATAAGGTTGAAGCAGGCAAGCTTGCTAAGGATGAAACTGATCTTGAAGGTGTAGACGCTCTTGTGGCAAATACTGATGAACCGGGTCTTGTAAGCATTCTTTATGGTCTTGGCGTAGACGGTAACGTTATGACAGATGGCGGTACTTTCCTTGTGCTTACAGGTACAGTAAAGGCTGACGCTAAGGCAGGTTCAAAATCAGACTTGGAAGTTGTTGCGGTTGACAGAAATGCAACAGATGAAGAGAACTCTCCGCTTAATACAGATATCGTTTTTGGATACCTTGTTGCAGAAAGCGCTACAATGTATGAACCGACAATCACACCTGGTCTTGTAAAGGTTCTTGGCGATAGTACGGAGGCAAGTGATCCAACACAAGCTACTACTACTAAGCTGACAACACCGGCTCCAACAATTCCACCGGAAACTCTGCCAAGTAACATTGAAATTGATGATCTTAAATACGGCGATGTAAACCTTGACGGAGCAGTTACAGGCGCAGACACTGTAAAGCTTGCTAAATATATGCTTTCTAAGGAATCATATCCGCTTGGTAAGGGCGATACAGACACGGAAATCAGAGCCAAGCTCCAGGGCGACGTTAAGAAAGATGGCACACTTGGAACATCAGATACAATGAGACTTAACGAGTACAACCTTAAAAACATTACAGAAGATGTACTTGGAACGCCGTGATTCAAATCCTTATAAATAAAATTGCATTTAATTTGTGGGAGGGACGTAAATCCAATAGAAGTGCAGGATTTACATAAATCGTGAATTTAAGCCTCAGGGCTTAAAATAAGTGGGGGATCACCCATAAGTAATAAAACAAAGCTTACATAAAGTAAGTAGAAAGGAAAAAGAGTGATGAAGAAAGGTAAAATTCTTTCCGCCTTGACATCATTGGCAATGACTGGCTCATTGATTATAGGCGCCATTCCATTCGGAGCATCTGCAACAAGCTCGCTCAATGTGGAAATGGGATTTTCAACAGCAAAAACCAAGTACTCGGTAGAAGAAATTAAAGCGGGTGCTACGGCGACTGTTTATGTTGATGTAACAAATGAAATCAAAAGAGAAGACGGTTTAACAGCTCTTGACTTCGGTATCCGTTCAAGCGATATGGAGTTGATTCAGCCGGTAAACCCTCAAATCTGTAGTCCTAACCAGCTCGGTACAGGACTCAAGAGTGCAACAGGTAAGCCGCAGGGTGCAGATATCAATGGAACAAAGTTCCTTGACAAGACTGTATCTATGTCAGGAGGTCTCTGGACAAAGAGCATTTCCGGTATTAAATGCGCATATGATTTCGGTGTAAAACACCAGGATCCGGACGATGACAGTTCACCATTGGTTCCTAGCGGATACAAGTACAGTGCTACTTCTTTCCCGAAAGTAATCTTGGCTATTAACGCTGGACTTGATTATCTCAGAACAGGCACTGAGGGTTCAGGCGAGCATGTTGCTCAGTTTGACATTGAATTCCCTAAAGACCTCGCAGAAGGCACATATACTTTGGAATTTGTAAACCCAGTTGCTATCAGTGATGACGTTGCAGTGGCAGAAGGCGAAAAGCCATGTCTTGGCAGCAATTCAAATAGCACTCCTAAAACAAGCACAATTACTTTTGAAATAGGCGCAGGCGAATCGACAACAACAGAACCAGTAACTACACCAGCTCCTGTTGTAACAACTACAGCTTTCTCAAGAAGTTTGATTTATGACGGTGAAGCTACAGTTTCAGCTCCTGCAAATGTTCCGGGCGCAGTTGGCGAATTGGTAATGGTACCTGTTTACCTTGACACACCGGATGATATTATTGATTCAATCGGAATTCAGGCAGTATATGACAAGACAGCATTAGAATTGTTAGATGTTATTGAACCTGAAGGCGATGATACAGGTTATGAAAATGGTTATGACCCTGATACAGGAATCATGAGTTCAGCTCCTGCAAATGGCGTATTCAATATCAGATCGGCTGGCTCAGGACGTGTTAAACTTATTAAGGGTAATCCTATTGCAGTTATGATCTTCAAGGTTAAAGACGGTGCTGCAGAAAAAACATATCCAATTGAATTTATTAACCACCTTGCAGATCCTTCCAATCCTAAAGCAGGTGAAAAGATTGAAATTCTTCACTTAATGGGTGGAATGAAAGAGGGTAAATATGTAGATGACGTTTACCTTGATCCAATCGTAAAGAATGGTTCTATTAAGGTTGGTGAAGGAACTACACCACAGGGTTCAAGATCTTTGATTTATGATGGCGAAGCTACAGTTTCAGCTCCTGCAAAAGTTCCAGGCGAAGTAGGCAAATTGGTAATGGTACCTGTTTACCTTGAGACACCGGATGACATTATTGATTCAATCGGAATTCAGGTA
Source organism: uncultured Clostridium sp. (assembly GCA_947174825.1). Next base: position 525 of record CAMWKN010000402.1, on the reverse strand, counting down.
GTATATGACAAGGCAGCATTAGAATTGTTAGATATTATTGAACCTGAAGGCGATGATACCGGTTATGAAAATGGTTATGATCCTGATACAGGAATCATGAGTTCTGCTCCTGCAAACGGCGTATTCAATGTCAGATCTGCTGGTACAGGACGTGTAAAGCTTATTAAGGGCAATCCTATTGCAGTTATGATATTCCAGGTTAAGGACGGTGCAAAGGCTGGTACTGAATATCCAATCGAATTTATTAACCACCTTGCAGATCCAGCAAATCCGACAGCAGGTGAAAAGATTGAAATCCTTCACTTAATGGGTGGAATGAAAGATGGTAAATATGTAGATGACGTTTATCTTGATCCGATCGTAAAGAATGGTTCTATTGAAATAGCTGCTGCATCCACAACAACTCCAGTGGTGACAACAACAACACCTACACCAACAACAACACCAGTACCACCAGTAACAACACCAGAACCACCGGTAACAACACCAGTACCACCGGTAACAACACCAGTACCACCAGTAACA
>CAMWKN010000401.1 GCA_947174825.1 uncultured Clostridium sp. | reverse complement strand
ATCCGGATCTTCTTGAGAATCTGACGAACAATGACTTCGATATGCTTATCATTGATCTCCACACCCTGCAGACGGTATACTCTCTGTACTTCACGGATCATATAATCCTGTACATCACGTACACCCTTGATCTCCAGAATATCGTGTGGGTTCACGCTACCTTCTGTCAATGCTTCACCTTTGCCTAACTCCTGTCCCTCTAATACCTTAATACGGGAACCATAAGGAATCAGATACGCTTTCTGTTCTCCGGTTTCTGCATTGGTAATCACTACTTCACGTTTTTTCTTGGTATCACGAATGGATACGGTACCACCAAACTCTGCGATAATTGCCAGACCTTTCGGCTTACGTGCCTCGAATAACTCCTCCACACGAGGAAGACCCTGTGTGATATCGTCACCTGCCACACCACCGGTATGGAAAGTACGCATGGTCAACTGTGTACCCGGCTCACCAATGGACTGTGCCGCAATAATACCTACAGATTCACCCACCTGTACAGACTCACCGGTTGCCATGTTGGCGCCATAACATTTTGCACAGACACCAATGTGTGATTTACAGGCCAGAATCGTACGAATTTTAACCTTAGCTGCTTCGCCTGCATCCACTACTGCTTTGGTGTTTACGATACGTGCAGCACGTTTCGGTGTAATCATATGATTCTTTTTAACAATCAATACACCTTCATCATCATAAATATTTTCACAAGAGAAACGTCCTGTAATACGCTCCTCCAGAGACTCAATCAGTTCCTTGCCGTCCATCAGACCAGTTACTTCCATGCCTGGAATTACATCACGATCTGCACAGCAATCCACTTCACGAATTACCAATTCCTGTGATACGTCTACCAGACGACGGGTCAGATAACCAGAATCGGCAGTACGCAGAGCCGTATCAGACAAACCTTTACGGGCACCATGCGCGGAGATAAAGTACTCCAATACGTCCAGTCCCTCACGGAAGTTGGATTTGATCGGCAGTTCAATGGTACGACCAGAGGTATCTGCCATCAATCCACGCATACCAGCTAACTGCTTAATCTGCGCCTGAGAACCACGGGCACCGGAGTCAGCCATCATGAAGATGTTGTTATACTGATCCAGACCATCCATCAAGGCAGTGGTCAACTGCTTATCTGCCTCATTCCATGTATTAATAACGGATTTATAACGCTCCTCCTCCGTCAGTAAGCCACGGCGGAATTTGCGTGTAATGGTTTCTACTGTATTCTGGGCATCATCCAGAATCTGCTTCTTTGCCTCTGGCACTGTCATATCGGAAATGGATACGGTCATAGCAGCACGGGTAGAATACTTGTATCCTAATGCCTTGACATTATCCATAGTTTCTGCCGTTCCAGTAGCACCATGTGCCGCAATACATTTTTCCAAAATCTGTTTCAACTGCTTCTTACCAACATGGAAATCTACTTCCGGCACCAGGAAATTTTCATCCTTAGTACGGTCTACAAATCCCATGTCCTGCGGAAGAATCTCGTTAAAGATAAATCTACCCAGTGTAGATTCAATAATACGGCTTTCCTCCACACCATCTTTATTGATACCAGTACGACGCACCTTGATCTTGGCATGCAAGGTTAATGCACCGTTTTCATAAGCAGTAATTGCTTCATTCACACTCTTGAAACACTTGCCCTCACCCAGAGAACCTGGTCTCTCCTGGGTCAGATAATAAATTCCCAATACCATATCCTGAGAAGGTACTGCAACCACACCACCATCAGACGGCTTTAAGAGGTTGTTTGGCGATAACAGCAGGAAACGGCACTCTGCCTGGGCTTCTACAGACAATGGTAAATGCACCGCCATCTGGTCACCGTCGAAATCGGCGTTGAAGGCTGTACATACCAATGGATGCAACTTGATGGCTTTACCTTCTACCAGAGTCGGCTCAAATGCCTGGATACCCAGTCTATGCAAAGTAGGAGCACGGTTTAACATAACCGGATGCTCACGAATAACATCCTCTAATACATCCCAGACTTCTGGCTGTAATTTTTCAACCATTTTCTTTGCCTGTTTAATATTGTGGGCTGTACCATTGGCCACCAACTCTTTCATAACAAATGGCTTAAACAACTCAATTGCCATCTCTTTTGGCAGACCACACTGATAAATCTTTAATTCCGGTCCTACCACGATAACGGAACGTCCAGAATAATCCACACGCTTACCTAACAGATTCTGACGGAAACGTCCCTGCTTACCTTTTAACATATCAGACAGAGACTTCAGCGGACGATTACCAGGTCCGGTTACCGGACGGCCACGACGACCATTGTCAATCAGCGCATCCACTGCTTCCTGCAGCATACGTTTCTCGTTACGCACAATGATATCCGGTGCGCCTAACTCCAACAGTCTCTTCAAACGGTTATTTCTATTGATAATACGACGGTATAAATCATTCATATCCGAAGTAGCAAAACGACCACCATCCAACTGTACCATTGGACGGATATCTGGAGGGATGACAGGAATCACTGTCAGAATCATCCATTCCGGCTTGTTCTCAGACTCACGGAAAGCTTCAATCACTTCCAGACGTTTTACGATACGGGTACGCTTCTGTCCCGAAGACTCCCGCAATTCTGCCTTTAAGTCTGCGGACTCTTCTTCCAAATCAATACTCATCAACAATTCCATAATGGATTCTGCACCCATACCAGCACGGAAATCATTACCGTAATTAGCACGAGCCTCCTGGTATTCTGCTTCTGACAGAATCTGCTTCTGCTGCAACGGAATACCATCCTGCACTTCCAATACAATGTAGGATGCAAAATACAGTACTTTTTCCAGATTTCTTGGAGAAACATCCAGAATCAATCCCATACGGCTAGGGATACCCTTGAAGTACCAAATATGGGACACTGGAGCTGCCAGTTCAATATGACCCATACGCTCACGACGAACACTGGATTTGGTAACCTCCACACCACAACGGTCGCAGACTACGCCCTTGTAACGGATCTTTTTGTACTTACCACAATGACACTCCCAGTCCTTGCTCGGTCCAAAGATTTTCTCACAAAAGAGACCGTCCTTTTCCGGCTTTAAAGTTCTATAATTGATGGTCTCCGGTTTCTTGACCTCTCCACGGGACCACTCCCTGATCTTCTCAGGAGATGCCAGACCAATCTTGATCGCATCATAGATAATATGCTTTTCTTCCTTTACATTACTCTCTGCCATAGTCGTCCTCATTTCTGCGCTGCTTTGATATGCACACGCTACTTTGTGTCACAGTAAGCCTTATGGTGTCTGTTGCAACGCACAGACATAAGC
>CAMWKN010000400.1 GCA_947174825.1 uncultured Clostridium sp. | reverse complement strand
ATTTTGGCACAAGTTTCTGAGAATCAAATGATTTTGCAGACATTTTCTGAGAAGGAAATAGAATTATATCCTGGTAAAAAGGCAATTACAGAGTTTCTGGGAGTAACTAATGGGGAGCTTATCTTTTATGCTAATTTAGATTGGGACGCAGATGATACCAACATCTGGTATCGTATTCCGCTGTCCTATGAAAATGGTCAGGAAAAGGTATTGTGTGACAAAAAAGAAATCATATATGAGGATAAAGACGGAGAGAGTGTTTTATCTTGTGGTGTGGGAAAATACCTTTTCTGTGAGGATGATAAGGGCTGCTTTGTTCTGGATCAAGAGAGCGGAGAAAAAAAGAGAATTGTTGAGGATAGTAAACAGATATCATACGGATACTGCAAGCAGATTGATCCTTGGGTTAGTCCGGAGGGGGATGGCTATATCGTGTTAAATCAGTATCGGGATGGTCTGGTTGTCGCTCTTTACGCTTATCAGATGGGGACAGGGAATGTACAGAAAATTACAGATGGAATAAGCAGTGAGAGTAGGATTGCCTACGGAGATGGCAAACTCTTTTTTACCAGACTGGTAGACGAGCAGAAGTGTGACGACTATAATATCTATGTCTATGATATGATAAGCGGGCAAAAGAAAGTCTTGGCATCGGAGGTAGAGATTCAGGATGTATTACCAGAAAAGCCGTCAGATCATGCAGATTTTATCCGAGAGCTGGCATATGATCAAGGAATGTTATATCTGGAAGTCCGCTATGCAGGACAGAGCAGTGTGATATCCTGTGCAGTGGATCAGGGGACATTGACGGTTTTGGATGAGATGTCCGAACTGGTCAGACAGAGAGAATATCGAATTGCAGAACCCATTGAGAATGGAAATAGCAAATACTATAATGTAAATGATCACAATATATTTGAACCAATCGGGGAGCATGGTATAGTAGAACGGACATTGGATGGAGCATATGTCAGGACAATCCACCTGCCCTATGACTTTGTTTATGCAAATAATCAGGAACTGATCTATGAATTTACACCAGATCCGTGTGGAGACTCCATATTATATTCTATTCCATTGACCTATCTGGATGGGAATGATTATCCGGAAATAAACCGTAGGGAGATACTTTTATCTGATATTGACGGGGTGGGATCATTTTATGCAGATGAGAAGTATCTGGTTTACATTACAAGTAATCATGATTTTACCGTATATGACAGGCAGGCTCAGAAATTTATAGATATTTCCGGTTTGCCACAGGAACGACATAGTGGAAATATTCCGGATCAAATATCTGGTAAGAATGTGTTTTTTAATTCCAAATCCGAAAACAGAAAGACCGATACATTTGGCTTTTCACTGTACCATTTTGGGGACAATAAAGTGACCCGGATTGATCCCCGGTGTTATACATCCGCACCTGCGTATTGGTGTGAAGATGGAAAAACTATCGTTTACGAGAGCCACTCGGATGATGGTAATGAGGTGTTAGAAATCTGTTCCTATAATATTAATACAGGAGACAGAACGGTTCTCTTTACAGAAAAGGATTTGCAGGCGGCATTCAAACAGGTTACCAAAAATCAGGATATAGAGACGTATTTTGAATGTTTTTTTGCGTCAGACAAAATATTTTATTTAGAAGAAGCTTCAAAGGGAAATGAATGCTGGGTATTTTCTTATGATCTGGCAGGAGAGGGAAAGTTGGAATATGAATCAAATCTCAGCACTTTTATCAATGCTGATAGGAATCTGGAACTGGGGAGTGTTGATGTGGCAGAGGGAAAACTGTTTATCAAGAAATGTCAGTTTGATGAAGATGAATATGTAATTGAGAGTTCTGTGAAATATTATTATTATGATCTGTCAACAGGGAAACATGGTGAATTTGGGGAGAATGACAAAGAAGGATTGTATTTATCGCTGGTAGATCTCTACTGCTGATATTGCCTGAAAATTATTTTATCATTCGGAAAATATGCAGTGATGGAAAGATATTAGATTTGTAGGGCAGATCAATTTGCATAGTTGGAAAACAGAAGAGGCATATGCAGGGAGCACATGCCTTTTCGTTTTTCTAGATTCTTGATTTTGATATGCTTATCGTTTCTCAAAATCAACCGTATATTTATCAACCGTTCCTTTCACACTGTACTGGTACTCTGCATTCTCAATCTGTACAGTACCTTCGGCGCTGCCATCCGCATAATCCTGAGTAATATCCACCTGAACCGGTTTTTCGGATATCCCTTCAATGATGAGATAGGTGGCATCGTCTATTTGCTTTACCGTGGTTTTTAAGGTTTCCTGTGAAGCGGAAGAGGAATCATCGTCAGGGTTCCCTGTTACAGTTATGGTATCATCTTCTAATGAAATGTCATAAGGAGATTCACTCATGATGATTTCTGTGCTGTGATCTTTCTTATCGTCCACAGATACCTGATAGTTGATATCTCCATTTTTATCCTTGAATTTCTTGACTTTTGCCCCATCATAAGGTTTGCCGTCAATATAAACAGAGACATGTCCTGCCACCTGTTCGACTAGTGTAGTTCCAGTAGCTGCATAGGCAATTCCGTTGGCTGACAGGAATACAACTGTCAGTGCAGCTAATGTGATGGCTGCCCGGAATCCCATGCGTTTTTTGTTTTGCTTATCGAAGTGAATCATTGTGCTTTCCTCCATATTTCTGATTTGGCGATACCCTTCGTCAGAGAGCTTGATCTGGTCAAAGGTATCTTGATAGAGTTGCTTGTTGTTTCGTTCATTCTTCATCGTTCCAATTCTCCTTTAACATAGTTTTTAGCTTTTTGCGTGCCCGCATAAGCTGTGTTTGTATGGTTGTTTCCTTGCGATTCAATATTCCGGCAATTTCCTGTATGGAATAGTCTTCATAATAATATAGATGAACCACAATCCGATACTTGTTTGGCAGAGACATTACTGCATCATATAAATCACTGCTTTCCTGATAGGGGAATGCATATTCGCAGACCTTCTCGCAATCAGAATCCTCCAATGGAACAATGCGTTTTTTCCAAAAGGAAGTACAAAGGTTTTTGGATTCATTGGCAGCAACCCGGATCAGCCATTTACGCATGTGTTCCTGGTCCTGAAACTCGGTATTCGATTGAAATAACTTGAGAAACACATTTTGCGCAATGTCCTGGGCATCGCAGGAATGTTTGCAATAGCTATAGGCGATGCGGTATATGGTATCTGCATATTGATCTACCGCTGCAATGTAATCTTTTCTGTCCACAGTCTTTCTCTTATACCCATCTCCGAGCACACGAGACCTCTCTACATCTCGT
>CAMWKN010000399.1 GCA_947174825.1 uncultured Clostridium sp. | reverse complement strand
AAGCAGTACGCCTCATGGCATGAAAATAAGATTGGGGGCGCAGATACTGATTTATTTTGGACAGTTCCTGCAAAAGAACAAGAGTAGGGAAGACCACTTCCTGATAGAATCGCTGAATCAAATCCGAATCTTCCGATGGGATCTGCATGGATGTCAGCTGTTCCAGATAATCCATCACTTCCTCTGCCCGATGTGCCCATGTATGCTTCTCCTGTACCAGTTTTCTGCCTGCTGCCGCTACATCTGCACTATGTTCTGTATCAGCTAATATCCTGCGTACCTTGGCAGGCAAGTACTTTAAACCTTTCAAGGAATAAAAATACACATTCTCGGTTTCCCGTAACTCCTCTTCCAGATAGGCGCTTCCATCCGTCAAACAGATCGCTCCATTCAGCATGGCTGTAAACACCCTGTCATGAGAACCCTCTTTAAACCATGGCATAATATTCAGAGCTATTTTGGAATTCGCTATCACTTCCAGAGACTCCTCATAAGATACTGCCGGATGAATCCGCAGACAATCTCCTGCCTCTGTAACAAACTGCTCCCAGCCATCTCCATACACATCCACACAGATTCCTGCATCCACCAATGTACGGATCACAGCATCCCTGTAATAACTGCGAATATAACGATCAACGATCCGAAATTCTGCCAATATGGCAGGCAATTCATTATCCTGCAACGCAACTCCATATTGTGCAAAACATGCCAGAACTGCATCCTCCAATGTTCGCTCTGGTTCCTTTACCAGAATATCTGCTGTTGTTTCTAACAGCAGGCTCATTTCCTTCGGATACTGTTTGAATTTTTCCCGAACTTGTTCCGGTGAAAGATAGGATCCCATAAAAGACAGATCTACCCCTCTATCCTGGTAAGGTATACTCTCTCCCTGGTATCTGCATCCGGCATGTGGCAAAAAAGCAGTTCCCCAGATATTGGATAGATACCGGTCGGTATATGCCACGTGACATCGATCCGGCGACAAGACAAAGACAGCAGGATAGGAACTTCCCAATCTTTGATAATGAATTAGGGGATGATCCATCAAATAAGTACAGTAAATTACATTTTCATTTTGTAATAATTCTTTTCCCAAAACAGAATTATCTTCTAAAAGCATACCATTCACGGTAAAGATCACATCATATTTGTTCTGTATAATCTGTTTCCTCTGCTGCTCATATTCTTCTTCTTTCCTGCCATCCAGCAAATCCACCTGCCATCCCGCAATCTGCATCTGTTCTGCCATTTCCAGCATAAACATTGCTGTGGAATCATATTGGGATGCCCCGATTACATATAATATTCTCATATCTGCTATCCTCTTTCCAAACACTGTGCTATAAAACAGAAAAAGGATCATAGATTTCAAATTATTCTTCTACAATCCTTTCCCTAATCTTAACGCTTAATAGCGCCTTTATATTTTTTCAAGCATCTCCTCAAAAACAGGCAACACTTCCTGTATCGTATCTACAATTCCCTGAAATATCATCTGGGAACTATGATACATATCAATCTCATCCTGCTGACTGTCATCTGATACCACAAATACACCGGATAAATACTCATTGGATATTCTGGACATGGAAATATCCACAATATCATAAACAGCATATTTACCAATCCTCGAAGTTGCATTCAATACCTTGTGTTGCAACTTGTCCAGACGCTTCTTTCCTGTATCTTTCTTTATTAATTCCAATGCTTCCTTACAATGCTCTGTCGCTTTTGCAGCATCCCGATCCATATCATGAAGCTGTTCTACATACCCCTGTAATTCTTCACGAACCTGCGCATATTCCTCTGGGGTAAACAATGGCGGCTGCCCTTGTAAAATCCCTGCCATTTCCACATCCCGAACACAATATTGATCAATGACCTCTGCCAGAGTCATAATTTTGGATCCATGAATCATGGCACCGCCTTCTGTAGCATCAATAACCTCTGTTCTATCCTTAATGGCCTGTATCGATTCCTCAAACCAATCCAGATAAATGATCCAGTCATGGCGGGATTTCACCTGTCCTCCATCAATCCCCTCGATCATCTTAATGCCATGTTCCTCATTTAATACATGAGATACATTCCCCCCTGCATGGGTAACTTCCCCCTGGTAGGCAAGATCCTGTCCCACAAATACGATCCGTTCAAATTCTAATGCGGCACAGATCGAAAAGGCTGCTGTAGCCACAGATCCTCCCGGCTGATATGGCAGGAATTGTTTGTCATAACGCTTAAACATAGCATCTAAAAAGCTACTACCTTGAAACCATATTTTTACACCAGTATGATATTCCAGTATCTCATGACGAGATTCCAGAATACAGAACAGCGGAACATTCCGAATCTCCTCTATGTTCATATATCTAAGCGGTTTCCCGGCATCCAATGTTACCATGGCATCTGGCATAATCCCATGCTGTACCAGATAACGCATAGCCGTATCTACTGCTAAAATAAATGCTTTACCCTGTGCCCGTTTTAACTCTTCTATATTTTTATCCAGAGAAGGTCCCGCTGATACAACAATTGCCGGAATATCCTTGGGTATTATACCCAAATAATCCGTAATGATTCGACCTTCCTGTAGAAATGCCATATTCTTTATCATATTCGGCACCATTCTTTTTGCAAAATGTGCCTGTGTATCCTTATTAACTTGTACCATATTACTGGTCTTTTTGACGGATACCAAAAAGTCCCGATATGCCTCTGGAAACAACTGCTCATATCCCGTATGATGACAAACAATCTGTGTATCCAGATTAGTCCAGTGGGTATTCGCCCGCAATAAATCATAGAATTCATTGGGATTAATATCTTCCATACATAGAAGTACCCTCTTATCCCGGATTAATTCCTCCAGGTCTCTTTCCTGCATTGCCATGCGGAAAATTTCTATATTCGGTTCACAGAGAAACAACTTAGCATCTTTCTGTAACTTATGCAGTAAAGCCTCTGCAAACATTCCATTGCCAAATCCAAACAGCATCGCATTGACTAAAATATTATCACCGGAAAACTGCGATGCCCAACGCTCTGCCTCCTGTATTGGACGATAGGGACTGTTCAAACGTACCGACTTCCCTTCTCTGCGGATATGGAAAATAGGACTACCATCCCGAGCCGTCTGCACAGATATTTCCTCACAGGGATATACCTGCTCTGATTTCTCTATTGTCTCTATGTATAAATCATAGAACGGGGTACGGTATTTTTTTAGTAAATCCAAATTTTTTTGATAGAGATCCATCATCCTTCTCCTTACCAATATTCAAGTTCTATTATGATAGGTTCTCGAGTAACGCTTCCA
>CAMWKN010000398.1 GCA_947174825.1 uncultured Clostridium sp. | reverse complement strand
AAAAAATAAAAATTGCGGTTTTCCCAGCAAAGCCATGGCTATGCCCAGTCGCTGTTTCATGCCTAATGAAAAATTCTTGGTCTTTGTACTGTCTGCATCTGCTCCCGTAAGACCAACGATTTTTAGTGACTTGTGAATGCGCTCCTTATCGGTAATGCCCCTCTGCAGGCGACAGATCTCAAGATTATCCCAGGCAGTCAGGTCTGGATAGAAAGCTGGCGCTTCGATAATCCCATTGATATGACGGCGTTTTTGACAAAGCCCCTTTCCGTCGCTTTCTCCAAACAAGGCAATGTTTCCAGAAGTCTGCGTAACCCAGCCTGCCAGAATACGCATTAGCGTTGTCTTTCCGGCACCGTTCTCCCCAACAAAGCCATAGATATCTCCACGATGGATTTCCATATCAAGCCCATTTAAGGCAAAAAAGCTTTTCTTCTTTTTGTATTTCTTAACAATGTTTTCCGCTTTGAAAATAACTTCTGCCATATCTGCCTCCATTCTAAATTAATTCCCTTCATTTCAAATCATATTTTTCAAAAATATACCCGGCTGCCAACAGTTTCAGCAAAACAGATGCCAAAAGAGTTCCAATGTTTAGATAAAATAAGGATAATAAAAACAGCACCATCTCCCGGAAAGCCGGAATCGGTATAATACGCTCTATGTTCCCCTGAAACACGCTAAGTACATAGAGCGTGCCGAAAGTCCATCCAAAGGTGCCAATTTTGCTTTTGGCTATGCTGGAAAATAATACCGTATTGCTGACCAACAGCAGAGAAATCAGAATTTGTCTGGCGAAAGCTTTTGCAATAAGAAAGACTACCTCTGCGCCAAAATCCATACCAAAGCCTGCGTGTATGCTCCAAAGCAAGGTTCCTGGCAGGGAATACACCAGCATCAGCGGAACTGTGCCTGCCAATGCAGCAATTACCTTTGCCAGGAAAGCATTTTTACGTGGTATGCCACACAGAAGGCTGGAATAAAATGTATGACCCACAAAATCTCCATTCACAAAATAAGCAGTATAAAAAACAATGACCATGGAATGTAACATAAATGTCTTCTCCGGGTTCATCAGCCATTCTATCCCTGTGTATGTGGGGTTATATTTTGGATAGGCAACACTGTTGCCGATATTGTTTATTTGTACAATAACTTCTTCGATCAGATAGGTAAAAACCAACACCTTATACGCCGTTAATTTTTTCAATTTAAATAATTCCGCTTTAATCAGATTTTTCATGCATTTCCTCCATTTTTGATTCCAGCTTGTACTTTAATGGCAACAAAAATAATGCAAACAAGGTTCCGTAAAGCATTGTCAACAGAGTGACTGCCATCCCCCTCCCAGGCTCTTTTTCCATTGTTCTCAAAATAAAGATCGTATCTAAGAGGGTAAACAATCCTCCCCCCAGTAAAAAAGAGGTAATAGCAAGCTTTACTGCCTGTAATGATGAAAAAATATGCTTCCCATCAACATCCTCTTTCCCTATCAACCAAAAACTTCGAAAAAAGGTTTTTACATTACCGGTTGCCAACAGCATAACCAACACAAGAATAGGATCCATAACAAAGGTAAGGGGATCAAAATAATACACCCAGCTATGCCAGACCTGAATAGGCATGATGATAATATAAAATAGAATAGCGGCAAACAAAACCAGCATGACACAGGAGAGCAGGTTCTTTTTATTTTTCTTCTTAAGATATTCTTTCTCCTCTATTAGGGATAAGATAATCCCCTCTGAACTTTCTGTATATTCACTTTCTGAAAGAGACTCTCCCATAAGCAGTTCATTGACGTTGATTCCTAAAAGATCACATAATGGCAGCATAATAGAGTTGTCCGGCATTCCCCGTCCGCATTCCCACTTTGAAACTGCCTTATCTCCAATACCAAGCTGCCTGGCCAGTTCTTTCTGTGTCATTCCCTTTTCTTTTCGTTTCTCGGCAATAAATCTGCCTATCTTTTCTTGATCCATTATATATACCTCCTTCGAAAATCATATCAATAAATGCATATACCTTCAACCTTCTGTGCGTAGAATTGCAGCTCTACGGTTGGTAGAATGTTACTATTCACAACCGATTTTGCTATGGATAATTTTCTAGTATCTGTCAGATTCTGGTATTCGTCCTGCTGTTTCACTCAAATATTAACAGCAATGTACGATTTAGACAAAATTTTGCCCTGCCGTAGTGTAATAAGCTTTCGTAAGAAATTCTGCCGGCTGTGCGCATAAACATTTATTATTTATAATAAAGAAAGAGTCTCCTGTAAAATTTATGTTATTACAACAGGCAATCTCTCTCCCATCCGACATAATAATTCATTGCTGATACTGTCAGAACAATCCGAAACAACAGGCGCTGAAATTTGCGTATTATTGTCTGTGCCTATCAAGATTGCCACATCTCCAGGCGATACATGATTTACCTTTGTTACATCAACAGCTAATTGATCCATGCAAATCTGTCCCACTATAGGAGCATATCTGCCATGAAGACAAACCTTCCCATTTTGACAAGATAAATTTCTTGGGAATCCATCACCATATCCAATCGATAATATAGCTATTCGACTATCTCGGTCTGCCTTGTATTTTCTGTCATACCCAACGATGTCTCCTTTACGAACCTGCCGTATAAAAACCACTCTTGTTTTTAGCGATAATACCGGACGTAAATCCAGTTTCAAATTTGTTTTTTTATTTGGCGAACTAAGAACACCATAAAGGGCGATGCCTGCCCTAATATAATCGCATGCAAGATCTGGATAATTCAACAGTCCATAAGTGCTTTGAATATGTATCTTAGGTACCGCTATATTACTGTTTTTAAGGGCATCTATCATATCATAAAAACAACGAATCTGCTTTCTTGTGTATCTAGCATCATCTGGCTCTAGACTATTGGAACAGCACAGATGTGTATAAATTCCACATACCACCATATTCTTCATAGCAAAAATCTGTTTTATTTTAAAAAAATCACTATAGTCTATTCCTAACCTATGCATCCCTGTATCTATCTTGATATGAGTTTTTATAACAACATTCTGTTCATTTAACGCAAGCGCATAATCAAAATCAATGAGTGTCTGCATCAAATCATATTTCTTTAATTCCGATGCACGATAGATACTTGTATATCCCAAAATTAGTATCTCCCCCCTGATTCCATGTTTTCTAAGTTCTATTCCTTCATCAATGGTTGCCACAGCAAACGCCCCTATGCCTATTTTGTTAAGATGCGAGGAAATTTGGACCGCTCCATGTCCATAGGCTCTCGTTTTCACAACAGCCATCAACTTGCATTTC
>CAMWKN010000397.1 GCA_947174825.1 uncultured Clostridium sp. | reverse complement strand
CTTTGCCGGTGTTAAATAAACAGGTGGTGAAATATGCGGTGGCAGTGGGTTTGGCTACCAATTGTAGCATTACCAGAAATTGTAAATTTGACCGTAAGAATTATTTTTATCCGGATAATCCACAGAACTACCAGATTTCTCAGTTATATCTGCCGATTTGTAGAAATGGCGGGATTGAGATTGAGACTCCGGAGGGAGGAAAAAAGACCATTGGTATCCATGAGATTCATATGGAGGAGGATGCCGGTAAACTGATTCATGATGAATGGGGCGAAAATTCCATGGTGGATTTTAACCGTTCCGGGGTACCACTGATTGAGATTGTATCAGAGCCGGATATGCGTTCTGCCGAGGAAGTGATTGCTTATTTGGAAAAACTTCGTCTCATTATACAGTATCTAGGGGCTTCCGATTGTAAACTGCAGGAGGGCTCCATGCGTGCAGACGTCAATCTGTCCATACGGGAAGTGGGTGCAGAGGAATTTGGAACCCGTACGGAAATGAAGAATCTGAATTCTTTCAAAGCGATTGCCCGTGCCATTGCTGGGGAGACGGAACGGCAGATTGATCTGATCGAATCTGGGGAAAAGGTGGTACAGGAAACCAGGCGTTGGGACGATACCAAGGAATATTCCTATGCTATGCGTTCTAAAGAGGATGCTCAGGATTACCGATATTTCCCAGAGCCGGATCTGGTTCCGGTAATTATTGATGATGAGTGGTTAGAACGAATTCGTTCTGCCCAGCCGGAACTGCATGATGAGAAACTGCTTCGCTATCTGGAGGAGTACCAAATTCCGAAATATGACGCAGAGATCATTACGGGAGATAAACATCTGGCAGATCTTTTTGAGGCAACCACGGCAATCTGTGGCGTGCCAAAGAAAGTTTCCAACTGGCTGATGGGAGAGACCATGCGTCTGGTCAAGGAAAACGAGATGGATCTGGATCAAGTGAATTTTTCACCGGAAAACCTTGCTAAATTGATTCGTTTGACGGAGGATCGTGTGATCAACAGCTCTGTGGCCAAAGATGTCTTTGAACATATTTTCAAGGAAGACATTGATCCAGAGCAGTATGTGGAGGAGCATGGTTTGAAAACCGTAGCCGATGATGGGGCTTTACGTGCTACGATTGAAAAGGATGTTGCAGATAATCCGCAGTCTGTGGAGGATTACCGCAGCGGTAAGAAGAAAGCGATTGGATTTTTGGTGGGACAGACTATGAAAGCCACCCAGGGCAAGGCGGATCCGGGGATGGTTAACCAGATTTTAACGGAATTATTAAATTAAAGTGATAGTATAGCTGGCAAAAGCTTTGCAGCTGATGCAGGAAAGGGGTGTTTGATATGCAGGAAGAGCAAAGAAGAAGCAGACGAATTCCAGTAACCATGTATCTGGAGGTATCCTCCGTGTTTAAACAGGATAACGTTAAGGTGGATAATATTAATGCACCAATCCAGATTCTGGATGTTTCCAAAAATGGAATAGGATTCATTTCGGAAAGTATATTACCAGTAGGATTTTATTTCAACTGCCGTTTGACTTTCCAGGAGCAGGATAAAAGTTTGAACTGTGTCGTACAGATCGTCAGACAGAAACCTAGAACGGATGGAAAGTATATTTATGGCTGTGAATTTGTGGGGATGGCTTCGGTTTTTGATTATATTTTTGAAGAAATTGAAGAACACTACGATAAAAAATAAAACCATTTTGGGTTTGTCAAGAGTCAGGTCGATTGGCAAGAATGCGTTTAAGAATTGTAAGAAACTGAAATCTATACAGATTAAAGGGAATGCCCTAAAAACAGTAGGAAAAAATGCATTCAAGGGCATCCATGCAAAGGCAAAAATCAAAGTGCCGAAAAAACAGTTGAAGGCATACAAAAAACTACTGAAAGGAAAAGGACAGAAAAAGACGGTAAAGATTTGCAAGTAACAGAGGGTGGTGCTTCTTCCTTTGAAGAGGCACGCTGGCAAAAACACATTATTGATAGTAAAGCGCAACGTGTTGACGTTGCGCTTTGCTTTTTTCAGGCACGGATATCAAAGGAAAAACGTTTCATTTCTTCCGTGGCATTGGTCTTGATTTTGGTATTTAGGAAATCATCCATAGTTACCGGTTCTTCCTCCTGCCTGCTAACCACAATATTGGTCTGATAGCCCAGGCTGCCCAGGCTGTCCCGCAACAGTCCGGCATTGGTGCGCAGCAAATCAATGGAGGCATCTTCCGTGAGACGGAAATTTGCCTGTATATCCTGTTTGTTTTTATCCAGTCGAATTTCCACGGACCCCAGATGTTCCAGATCCAAATGCAACAATACGCTCATTTTTTCCGGATTCATGCGACGTTGGTTCTTCTGGGTATATACATATAATTCGCTGTTGGTATTCTGGTTTGGCAATTTTAGCGGCAGCTGCATATAGGAGAAATTCTCGCTGAGCTCTTTCATTAGGATAATATTGCTCTCGATATCCCGGGCATGGTGCTGCATTTGTTCGGAATCTGATCCGGAGAGAGAATTGCCAATCAGCTGTTCTAACTGGCTCATCTGGCTGGAAAGCTGGTTATATAATTTATCCGGTTGCCCTTCCTGCTGTAACTGCTCCGGTGTCAGGCTCCAATGGGTGTGCAGAAAACGGGCAAAAACCTGTTCAAAGCTTTCTGTCTGGAACATTGCCTGCAGTACGGAACTGTCAGACATTGGTAACACATTCTTGATGACATGCATAATTTCCTGAGTACTTGCCTCTCCGGAAGTAATTCGGTGGATCAGTGAAGAGCTAACTGGCAGCTGTTTCAGAAAGTCTGCCAGTTCATTCCTGGCATCGGCTGTGAGATAATTCCCGGTCAGGTCATGGGAGGAGGCATCTGTAGAATACAGGTCAGCCAGGGTGTCAATCACATTGGGCTGGGTTCCAGCAGAGCTGGATTCCGCAGCGCCTTCTCCAGCACCTCGCAACATCTGCATGGTGTTGTTCAGAGAGGAATTAACCGTTTCCTGGAAGGAATGAAAGAGCTTTCCGGCAAATTGCAGGGCAGAGCTGTTACCATTCTGTGCAGAATCGTCCTGGGAAACTACCGCATCCTGTGTAGAATTGGCTGCTGTTTCCTCAGCAGAAGATGCTTCTGCGGTGTCAGCGGCTACTTCTGCTTCCTGTGAAGAGGTGGCTTTCAGAGACAGGGTATCCCGGAAAGAATCTGCAATTTCTTGCAGGGATCGTCCGTCAGAAGGTTCCAGCGCCTGTTGGATCAAGGCAAGTTTCGATAAAAGCCCTTCCCCTTTAGGATCATTTTCCAGAGTCAATGTACCCTCCATTGC
>CAMWKN010000396.1 GCA_947174825.1 uncultured Clostridium sp. | reverse complement strand
TAGTACTTATTCTATTATAGGTCTGCTGTACTCCAGCAAATCCTTTTCAAAGTAACTATCATCCATTCGATAAAAATGTCTCACAGCCGCAGCAATCACTACTATACCAAATATGGGACAGATAATTCGTGACCATTTTTCTGTCGTCAGATCGGTCAGCAAATGCATTCCCACTGATAATATCACCGACAACAACATAAAGGTCAGATAAAACTCGAATGGTTTACTGCTATAGGAATCATACCAGATCCGTATCCCCAGAATAAGTATTATCTGAAAAAACGCAACAACAAAGGGTAATGATACCTTCTTCCCATAGCAATTATGAATGAAAGCAAAAAAAATCGACAATGCTATACAGCCGAGTACAACAAATACCATGTTTTCTGATAAATAATAAAAAGGAATCATTCCAAATAAAAATCCACCATAAATAGGAATCAAATACTCTCTCCATCGCCCCACAACAGGCAACAATAAAATTACACCTGCCAACATTGCCAATACATTTACCCAAAACAATATCAACGAATAATGCTTAATAAAATATAATACGTCCATATAATTCCCCTCCATGTTAAAACATCATGTACACTCTATTTCTCTCGCTTTTTCTGACTCAATGATATTTCATACAATTCCATTAAAGCAAATATTGTTCTATAATCTGCTCTGCCACCCGGATTCCATCCATGGCAGCTGATGTAATTCCTCCAGCATAACCGGCGCCTTCCCCACAGGGATATAAGCCCTGTACCGAGGACTGCAGACTCTCGTCCCGAAGAATCCGAATCGGCGAAGAAGTTCTGCTCTCCACCCCGGATATGACTGCATCCTCCCTGCCATAACCGGCAATCTTGCGGTCAAAGGCAGGAATACTCTCTGCAATGGCATCCCCTACAAAATCTGGCAGAATCTCCCGCACATTTGCCAATGTGTACCCACCACACAGATCTGGTTTCACCTGTCCCAATGCTGTGCTTGGGATATTTTTCAGGTAATCGCCTAATAATTGTACCGGAATCTTTCCTTGCCCCTGTTCATAGGCAGCCTGTTCCAACCCACGCTGAAACTCCATTCCGGCTAATACGCCCTGAGCACCAAAATCTTCCGGGGAAACCGTTACCACAATGGCACTGTTAGCATTGCGCCCTGCCCTGTCATAATCACTCATGCCGTTGACCACCAGTCTGCCAGGCTCCGAAGACGCATTGACTACCTGCCCTCCGGGACACATGCAAAAGGAATAGACACCACGCCCGGATGCTGTGGTATGGGTCAGTTTATAATCTGCCGCCCACAGTTTATCCTGCCAGTCACCATATTGATTTTTATTAATCATTTCCTGAGGATGTTCCATTCTGACTCCCACAGCAAAAGACTTGGCCTCCATAGAGATCCCCAAATCATGCAACACCATAAAGGTATCTCTGGCACTATGACCAGTCGCCAGAATTACAGTATCCGTCTCATATTCCCGAATCTGCCCCTCCTGCTCATAGCGTATCCCGGTAACAGCATTGTTCTCTATGGATAATCCACAAAACCGGGTATCAAAGCATACCTCTCCCCCCAGAGAAATAATCTCTTTTCTCATGGCACGAACCACTTCACCCAATCGGTCAGTCCCAATATGCGGTTTTTGCAGATAAAGGATTTCCTCCGGCGCGCCAAAGCGCACAAAAGTATCCAGTACCCGCCTTCCTCTGCCACTGGGATCTTTTACCATTGTATTTAATTTTCCGTCTGAAAAGGTACCGGCACCGCCTTCCCCAAATTGCACGTTACATTCTGGATCCAGATCTTTTCCTGCCCAAAATTCCTCCACCTTTTTTCTACGGATTTCCACACAGGAACCCCGTTCCAACACCAAAGGATTCCGTCCCGCCTCTGCTAAAGTCAGTGCAGCAAACAGACCTGCCGGACCGGTTCCGATTACCACTGGTCTGCCGATATCGTTGTGATTCTGTCCCGTTATGCGTACATCATTTTGTATTCGTTCTCCATCCTGTCCAACTTCACAGACACATGCTTCTCTCGAATCAGAGACAGAATTCTGTTCCTGCTTCTGATTCACTTCTACCCAACAGACATTCCGGTTTTTGCATCGCTTTATCACTTGTCTTTCTTTGGCACAGGATAATTCTACCATATAACTAAATATGATATTATTCTTCTGCCGTGCATCTACCGAACGGCGACGCAATACAAAATTTTGAATCTGATCCGGAGATATCTTCAAAATGACTGCCGCCTTCTGTATCACCAGCTCTCTCTCCGCTTCTGACAAAATCCCATGCCGCAGCTTTTCCCTGTCGGATATTTCTGTCACTTGTTCTATCGGTATTTTTATCTGTGTGATTCGTATCATGTAATTCCTCTATTCCATTTTCAATATAATAAATATCCCACCATTTGGTTTAACTTATAAACTAACTTGGTATTCATTATACCAGATCTAAGCTATCTGTCAAACAAAATTTATTGCATGTCCTGATACCATGCATAGCATTCTTCCTGTACATATTCCAAACTGTCTGATAAATAATATCCTCGTGATTCTCCCAATACCGGATATTTCCCACTGGGAACATAATTAATACAATAATAACCGACTTTTCCGCCATCGCTATATTGATATCGATCATAGACAATCTGATTTTGCCCTACCATATATTCTTCCATTACTCGATTGTCCTCAAAGTATGTTACATAAATATATCTTCCCACCGCTTTTTGGGCATCATAATAAAAAGGAAATAAATAACGGTAATTCTCTTCATAGTAAGCGATATAGCTCCCTGCCATTCGATCATGCCCGCCAATAAAAGATTCTATTTCTGCTATTTTTCCATTAATCTTATAGAATTTTTGATAGAACTTACAATTAGAACGGATCTTTGATGACTCTTTAACCCGGTATTTCTTCATTTCTGCCAAACCATCCAACCCCATTTTTAATCCCATATCAGTTCTCTTTTTGGTGGGGATATAACTGATCTCCGCTGTGGATAAATCCAAAGCGGGATATTCAAATTCATCAAACAGCCTCCTCGTTATCTCAATCAAACTTTTCAAATATTCTTTCTCTGGCTTCATCATATCCATTCTCCAAAAATCTTCTGATGTATCTGTTACCTTTTTGGGGTACATTGCAGCGCCTCTGCCGCTGCCCTGCCTGCCACATATCCACTGGACCATGCCCACTGCAGATTATATCCCCCACAGATCCCGTCTACATCTGCCAGCTCTCCTGCTATGTATAATCCCGGATATTGCCGCAATTCCATGGATTCCGCATGCCAAGCCTCCAGAGAAACT
>CAMWKN010000395.1 GCA_947174825.1 uncultured Clostridium sp. | reverse complement strand
AAAGTGTGCTTCGCACACCCACGCGAATTAACAACAGCAAAATGCGAAGCACACTTTGCCGCGCCAGCCAGTGTCACAACGTAAGATCTTCCTTTGCTGGCTGTGCGCAAAATTTTTTTACTTTATAGAAAACGAGAAGTTTCCTATAAAGTAAAAAAAAGGTATGCTGTTACACATCCCCCCTTACATATGGCATTTTCCTTATCTGCTTTTTTCCATTTCTTGCACCACTATCTGCCCTACTGCCCTGTCCTGATTTCTTCTGCACCTAGTTCACACAAGAAATACTTCGTCCATTCTGCAAACAAAAAAACAGCGTCTCCGGAGGTTCTATGTATTCTGCCTCCGGCAACGCTGCCAAATCCGATAATACCTGTTCCGGTAATGTCACAACTGCATATTGATGAAATAATTCCACCACTTCTTTTAGGAAAACCGAAAGGTATCTTTCAGATTCCCCCACTTCTGATCTCTCTCATTAATATTGAGTGCTGTCCCATCTTCCAGCGTATATCCCTCTGAGGAAGCAGAACCCGGATACTCTCCCTGCACTTCCATCCAGTCCACACCAATTTCCGGATCATTCCAAGCCAATCCACCCTCGTCCCCCGGATGGTAAAAATCTGTACATTTATAACAAAATTCCGCCACATCAGATAATACCAAATATCCATGTGCAAATCCCTTTGGAACGTAAAATTGTTTGAAATTATCCTCGGTTAATTCCACACCATACCATTTTCCATAAGTATCACTGTCTGCACGAAGATCCACCACCACATCATACACACGTCCTTTGGTAACACGCACTAATTTCCCCTGTGGAAATTCTTTCTGAAAATGTAACCCCCGCAAGACTCCCTTAGGGGAACTGGACTGATTATCCTGTACAAATACCATATTCAGTCCTTCCTCTTCCAAATCCTTTTGATTGTAGGTCTCTACAAAATAGCCTCTGTTATCCCGATGCACCTGCGGTTCAATTACACACAAGCCCTGAATACCACCGACATTTTTTTGAACTTTAACTTGTCCCATATCCATTCATCTCCTTATCGTATTACTAAAGCTTAAATACCTGACAAAATAAAATGATACTCGAGTCAAAAGAGGTTTTTCTCTCAATTGATGCTGCCGATTGCTTCGATAATAATATTATTAGAATTCAATTTCCTGTAAATAACGCCTGACCGCATCCTGCCACACTGGCAAGGGTGTAAAGCCCTGTTCTGCCAGCTTACTTCTGTCCAAACGGCTATTAAAAGGTCTGGCTGCCTTTGATATGCCATACTCCTGTGTCGTGACCGGTTTTACGGACACATGTGTTTCATCATACTCCGTTCTTCCCATGGATACTGCCTGTCGGAATATTTCTTTGGTAAAATCATACCAACTGATGTATTCCCCTTCATTGGTTGCATGATAATAGCCATATTTGTCCGTTTCTATCATATCCACCAACAAACGCGCCAGATCATAAGTATAGGTAGGCGTACCAATCTGGTCATTTACCACAGTTAATTGATCGTGTGTCTTGGCAACCTGTAACATGGTTTTTATAAAATTTTTCCCATTTTTGCCAAAGACCCAGGCAATTCGCACAATAAAATATTTGTCCAACAAATGGGACACTATCTTTTCTCCTTCCAGCTTGGTCTGTCCATAGACATTTAGCGGCTGATAATCTTTGCAATCCGGCTGCCATGGTTTTTCTCCCTGTCCATCAAAAACATAATCCGTACTGAGATATAACAAAGGAATATTATGCTCCTTGCAGGCAAGACTAATATTTTCCGTCCCCTTCACATTGACCTGCCAAACCTTATCCCGGTTTTCTTCCTCCTCGGCGGCATCCACTGCCGTCCAGGCAGCACAGTGCATGATGGCATCCGGTTTCACTTCCTCCACTGCCCTAAGTACCAATTCCCGATCCGTAATATCCATGCTCACATATTCCGCCCTAGTCACGGGAGAGTCATCTGCAATTCCGTTATAGGAAGGTGCCAGGTCGCTACCAATCCCCTGATGTCCACGTCCTGTCAATTCATTGATCAGATCATGCCCTAATTGTCCACCCACACCTGTCACTAATATCTTCATTCCAGTCCCTCCATTTACCGATTGCCATACATTTTCTCATAATAATTCTGATATTCCCCGGAAATAATGGTCTCCCACCACTCCTTATGATCCAGGTACCACTGTATAGTTTTTTTGATACCATCAGCAAATTTAGTCTCTGGCAACCAGCCTAATTCATTGTGGATCTTAGTCGGATCAATGGCATAGCGCATATCATGCCCCTTCCGATCTGCCACATAAGTAATTAAACTCTCCGGTTTTCCCAATTCTTTGCAGATAATTTTAACAATATCAATGTTGGTCATCTCATTGTGTCCACCAATATTATAAACCTCACCAACTCGTCCATCGTGAATAATCAAATCAATTGCCTTACAATGATCCTCCACATATAACCAGTCACGCACATTTTCCCCTTTGCCATAAACCGGCAGCGGTTTGTCATTCAAAGCATTGGCAATCATCAGCGGAATTAATTTCTCCGGAAAATGATATGGTCCATAGTTATTCGAACAACGACTGATAGTAACTGGCAATCCATAGGTTCTATGGTAAGCCAGCACCAGTAAATCTGCCGATGCCTTCGATGAACTGTATGGACTGCTGGTATGAATCGGTGTCTCCTCTGTAAAGAACAGATCCGGGCGATCCAAAGGAAGATCGCCATACACCTCATCGGTGGACACCTGATGATAACGGGTGATTCCATATTTACGGCAAGCGTCCATTAATACTGCCGTTCCCAGAATATTTGTACGCAAAAATACTTCCGGATCCTCAATAGAACGGTCTACATGGCTCTCTGCTGCAAAATTTACAATGATATCCGGCTTCTCCTCTTCAAACAAACGATACACTGCCTCACGATCGGTAATGCTCTCCTTGACAAAACGAAAATTCGGATTATCCATTACCGGCTCCAATGTGGACAGATTCCCTGCATAGGTCAGGCAATCCAAACAGACAATCCGGTAATCCGGATGCTTTTCTAACATATGAAAAACAAAGTTACTTCCAATAAATCCTGCTCCACCTGTAACAATAATATTCATAATAAACCTCTTTTCTGCACCAGCGTATTGCTGACGACTTTATTCCTACATTTTATTAAATCCATATTACTTATAAACCGCTTCGTACTAACACATTCCCACAATCCACACGTTCTTGGGATTCTTTCCATTTCATACTCACTACTAAAGATATCAATACAAGTTTTCCTGATATTTTCCATCCAATACGTC
>CAMWKN010000394.1 GCA_947174825.1 uncultured Clostridium sp. | reverse complement strand
CGTTTCCCTGATAGGACTGTTTTCGTTCCTGTATGATATCCTGAACCCCCTGATGCTCCTGATTAATCTCCCCCTGTTTCAAGGTCAGCACAGTCATCACTTCATAAAATTCCTGTTCCGGTATGGATGCCTCCTCCTCGCCAAATCCACTAAGGGATATATGGGCATATTCCTCAGATTCTGCATTATAATACGCCTCCCTGCGGAGCATGTAATGATATTCCTCAGACTTTGGGTCATAATATGCCGTATGAATCAATTCCAGGATATCCTCCCCCATAGAACCATACTCCCACGGATACATCATCTCCCGATCTATTTCAATCTTCTCCAACCCATCCCCAGTTTCATTGATCTCATAACCATCCAGATAGACATAGCTATCCTCCCTCTCTGCATCCTCCTCAAAAACTTCAGTCAGAATTTCCCATCTTCCATTCTGATTCAGATCTGTTACCGCATAGCGAACCGTTCCATCATAACCACTATCTCCTACGGAACGCCACAGCTTCGCATCCTGTGCCATTATTTTCAGTTGCTTCTCTACTGCCTCTGCATCTGCTTTTCCATCGGTAAACATCGCAGCCTCTGTTGCCACCTTGCCAACATCCAGATTCTGTTTTTCCTGCTGTGCACCGCATCCTGCCTGACAAAGCAACATACAAATAAGTACACTGACAGCCAAAGCATTTCTATTTCCTTTATTCATTACTATTCCCCCGTGGTCAGTGCCTCCGGACTATACCAGGATGCATATTCCGTCATAATACTTTTTCTCCATTTTTCGTAGGCATCTTTTTCTACCTTCTGATCCCGGATATAATATTTGGTATCCTTCTCATCCCCAGCTTGTATATTAACCTCATATCTTCCCAAATACTCACTCACAAAGTGGTCTTTTTCAAAATGAAGTTGATAGTAATAATAATCATATTTCCCGGCTCCATACACACCATTTGTTTGTAATCCATACAATTCTCTTTTTCCTTTCATCGTGCCATAATAGGTATTCCCCTCTTTATGCAAAATCAAATAAGAACTGCCACCAAAAAACTCTAATATTAATTCCGGTTTTCCATCCTGTGTTACATCACAGATACATACATCACTCACTGAAATATTCTCTGCCGTCTCGTCACCATAATACTCCTCTACCCAGCCGCTGATTGTCCTATTTTGACTTTTCGCCGCTCCCTCATCATCTGTTTCCTCATCATCCTCTTCCCATTCTTCCTCCGAATCCACAAACTCGGCTCCCCCGGTCAATAACGGCATATATTCCTGCAAGCCTTGATATTCCGAAGCAAGCATTCTATATTGATATGCCTCCCAATCGATTTTCACAAAAGACACATTATCTGTTTCAAAGCCCCAATCTTTCCAATCCTCATAAGTGTCATAGGGAAGGGATGCATGATCGGTAGGAATCACAAGCCCTATCATATCTCTGGTTTGGTAGAGTAAAATTCCCTGCCATTTTTCCAGATGCTCCTTCAAACTTTTGTTAATCGTATCAAATTTCTGTCTTTCACCAGCTTCCTCATATTCCTCCATCTTCTCATCAATGTCCATCTCAACGTTCTCTATCACATCCTCTCGAACAGATTCCGTCAAAAGTTCCTGCTCCGACAGAAGGCTTCCCTGTTCCAGATCAATATTGATGGTGTCACAAATCGTATCCCACTGCGCCGCTTCCCCAGCAGATTCCGCCTCTCCTTCTCCTTGATAGGGTTTGTACGCCCACAGAAGCAAACTAAGCTGATCCCATCCGGCATATTTAATTGCAATATCCACATTCCAATCATTTTCTGAATCCTGCGATTCAGAAAATGGCTGCAAACTTTGTTTCAACTGCTTCACAATCATCTGATTGATCTCTTTCTGTTTCTCTGCATCCTGCATGGTGCTATACTGCGGGACAAGAATCTTCTGACCGGCAATCTTCTGCTCCTCTTTCCCCAGCGGATATCCCATGAAACTCTCCCGATAGGACTTCTCCAGAGCATAATGCATCTGTTTCTCCGTCATATCTTCCAAGTTATGATCAAAGTAAAAGAAGGAAAACTGAACGCTATATTTCCCACAATCCGCATAAACAGCATCTCCCAATGCCTCCACGGTATAAGAGGACGGATCAATCTCGCTTTTCCCCCTATCATCAAGCTGATAAAACCTGGACTGTATCTTTCCCTTTTGGTTCATACTCTGCTCCTGATAAGCCAATGTTTCACTGACAAGCTGCCCCGATTTCAAAGTCAAAGCAAAAATGTTTTTCTCATAATCCTCACTATCATTCTCATAATCTTCACTATCATCAGACAGCATTTCCTCCTCTGCCAGCTCATTTCCCATCACATAATGGCACTCTCCTGTTTTTGGATCATAATATCCACTGTCCAGCTTTCCCTGCATATCCTCCAGAGAAATATCCCCGATCTGATCGCTTTCAATCTCTTCCACTCCATTCCCAGACGCATTTACCTCAAAAAGTCCCTGCAGAAAATCTTTATCCTCTATATCTTCCTCTTTCAGGGACATAATCTCTAAGCGACCATTCCGATTCAAATCCGTAACGGCATATCTACAGCTATACTTCTTATCGTTCTCTTCCTGATATCCGTCATCCGCAATACGCCATTTTGAGGCATTTTCCACCAAAACATCCAGCTGATGCTGTATCTCATCTGACTGGTAATCCTCGGTAATATACAATGCTGCACCTGTTGTTACCTCACTGACATCCAGATCCTGTTTTTCCTTCTGCAGCCCACATCCTGCACAACAAAACAAAATGCCAATAAGTATCCTGTAAACCTGTAGTCTCCGTCGCCTTTGATTCATTTTCGCCCTCCATTTCAATCCGCTCTACAGTTTATCTTGTAAACCATAGTATATCCATTTTATTTTATATTGTCAACCTGTTTTGACAGTTACTTGTCAAAATTTGTATTTTATTGTCAAAATTTGTAGTTTACTTGTCAAAATTTGTGTTTTACTTATCAAACTATTAAAATAAGTTACCAAAAACTTGACATGATAATATTTTTTAGATAAAATACAAACAAATTCTATGGAATGGAGTTAGGAATTATGCAAACTGATGCCTTAAAAAAATTAGCGGAAGAGATTCACAATAAAAAAACAGAGTCACAAAATATTGAAGTAAAATCAGCAGAAAAAGGTTGCCCTACACGCCTTTTTGATACACTATCTTCTTTTTCTAATCAAGATGAAGGCGGCATTATTGTTTTCGGTTTAGACGAAAGAGATTCCTTCTCCATAAAAGGGGTATATGACGCTCAGGATCTACAGAAAAAAGTGACCGAACAATGTAAACA
>CAMWKN010000393.1 GCA_947174825.1 uncultured Clostridium sp. | reverse complement strand
GACACATACGGTCAATGGCTTTTTTCAGAGATGTATTTTTATAATAGGTAATTGGAATTTCCTCACACTGAAATCCCTCTTTATCCATACTTTTAATCTTTAACAGATCTGTATCCGTCAGAATCGGATTATGTACCTTCAACATCCGGCAGTTCTCGGCAACCTCTTCTAAGATATTTCCCTCCTGCCCAATATAAAAACTGGTGGAAGTCACAATCTCCTCGCGGATACAGTCAATTGGCGGATTGGTTACCTGGGCAAATACCTGCTTGAAGTAGTTAAATAACGGCTGTGGCTTATCCGACAACATCGGCAGCGGCGAATCCGTACCCATGGCTCCAATCGGCTCTGATCCTGTCTTTGCCATTGGTAAGATGGAATTTTTATATTCTTCAAAAGTATAGCCAAAGGCTTTCTGTAGTTTCGCACGCTCCTCATCTTCCAATTCGATCACTTTCTGGTTCGGAATACGCAATTCTCCCAGAGTAACCAGATTATTATTGAGCCACTCGCCATACGGCTGACGGGATGCATACTGCTCTTTTAAGACATCATCCGCAATTAATTCTCCCTTTACCGTATCTACCAAAAGCATACGTCCCGGCATTAAACGGTCTTTCTTGACAATCTTCTCTGGTGGAATTTCAAACACGCCAACCTCGGAGGACAGAATCAATTGGTCATCAGTGGTAATGTAGTAACGGGACGGACGCAGACCATTACGATCCAACACTGCCCCCATTTTATCTCCATCCGAAAACAGGATGGCAGCCGGACCATCCCATGGCTCCATCATGGTAGCATAATACTGATAGAAATCCCGTTTTTTCTGGCTGACACTTTTATCATTTTCCCATGGCTCTGGAATGGTAATCATCACCGCCAATGGCAGATCCATACCACTCATTACCAGAAATTCCAAGGTATTATCCAGACGGGAGGAATCGGAACCACTAGGGTCAACCACTGGCAGTACCTTATGAAAATTATCTTTTAGATAAGGGCTTTCCATATTCTCTTCCCTGGCAAGCATTTTATCCGCATTACCTACAATGGTATTAATCTCTCCGTTATGTACGATGAAACGGTTTGGATGTGCCCTTCTCCAGCTTGGATTGGTGTTGGTACTGAATCTGGAATGAACCAAGGCAATCGCTGATACATAATCCGGACTTTGCAGATCACTGAAAAACTGGCGCAACTGACCTACCAGAAACATTCCCTTATACACAATGGTTCTGCTGGAAAAGGATACCACATAGGTATCATCATTACTCTGTTCAAAGACACGGCGGGCAATATACAGTTTTCGGTCAAAATCCAGACCTCGCTCCACATCCTCCGGACGTTTGACAAATGCCTGCATAATACATGGCATACAGTCTAATGCCTTGCTGCCCAATACTCCTGGAGTAACTGGAACCGTTCTCCATCCCAGAAATTCCAGACCTTCCTTTTCCACGATAACCTCAAACATTTTTCTTGCCTGATTCCGCTTTAACTCATCCTGGGGGAAGAAAAACATACCGATACCGTAATCTCGCTCCTCTCCAAGCTCAATACCAAGGGGTTTTACCGCCTTCTTAAAAAATTTATGGGATATCTGAAGCAGAATACCCACACCATCACCGGTTTTGCCCTCGGCATCTTTTCCAGCACGGTGTTCCAGTCTCTCCACGATATCCAAAGCACCGGATACCGTGTCATGTGTTTTGTTTCCTTTGATATTGACTACTGCTCCGATACCGCAGTTATCATGTTCAAAACGAGGATCATACAATCCCCTTTTTTCATGATCAATCACATTTCCCTTTACTTTTGCCATGTGTGTACCTCCCTTTTACGGTTGTATGATAGGAACAAAGAATCTCACTTTGTTTCCTATACATAAAAAGAGGTCAGCAAACTAGCCGTTTACTGAACCCCTTTGTTCATCAACTGGAATCATTATAAAGAAAGTCGAATAAAAAATCAAGATTATTTTGTTAGAACTCTATTTTTCTTAATTATATTAAGTAATATTGTATTTTACTTATTTTTCTTTTGCTTCTGCACACTTATTGATAAAATCATCTCTCTCACAAACACTACTATCCTTAAAATAATAATCCAACAGTGATTGAAATAGTAAAGGACAATCACTTACTTTAAATTCGTTTTGTTCCACTGTATTTTCATAATAAAATCGAATCAATATTTCCATAGTTTTAGGACGATATACATCAAATCCCCATGCTTCTGCATAACTAAAATACACCGTAAAAATTGATACCTTACTCTTTTCTGAATACACTGTAATTTTTACAAAATTTTCGCATGGTCTAATGGAATAATTATACTTTATTCCTTCCATGACTAAAATCGATTTTTTGTATGTCATAATTCTCCCAGACTGTTCCCATTTAGGCTTTATTAGAAATTAAACCTATATGCTATCTTTTTCATCACCCTACTCGTTTCTACTTCCTGGACGATACAATTCCTGATCAAGAAACAAACTGCACCAATAGCAACTCTACCCCCATTTGATCTCCCATCCTGCCTCGCTTGAACAGGTACTCGGTTTCCACGCATTGCTCCAACATCGCACGCAGCTGTTCCCTGCTAAACTGTCTGGACTGGGATTGATAGCGCCCCACGGCAAACACTGGCACTCCCACTGCTTTTGCGATTTCTCCCTTTGCCATGCCCTGGACATCTTTACATTGTAGAAGAATATTAAAATGTCTGGACAAAAGATACAGAATCGACATGGGACTCTCCCGGAGTTCCAAAAGATCTTGATACAACTGCATAGTCTGTTCCTTTTTTCCAGATGCCACAGCATCCATCATCTGGAAGATCTGTCCCGTTACCTGGACAGAAGCAATGGCGTCCACATCCTCTCTGGTAATCTCTGCCCGTTCCCCAGCATATGCCACCAGCTTATCCAGCTCATTCTGTACATTAATCATGGAATTATCAATAAGACTGAGCAAATAATCCATGGTGTTTTCCCGCATCTGCTTCCCAGCTCCCTTTAGCTCTCCGCTTACCCACAGCTTCATATCACGACCGCTCATAGGTTTCATTTCCACGGCAAGTTCCTGCTTGGATACGTATTTATAGAGACGGTTCCGCTTATCCAGCTCTTTTTCCACAAAAACCAGAATGGTGGTGTCAGGCATCTGGGGCAGATAATCCGTCAGATCATTAGCTGATTTAAATAATCCACTGTTTTCCCATATAATCAGACGATAATCTTGAAAAAAGGGCAGGGTATCAGCGATCTCACGAACCTGCAGCAGATCCACTCCGTTACCTTCAAAATAAGAATAATTCATCTCATCATTCTCTTCTAC
>CAMWKN010000392.1 GCA_947174825.1 uncultured Clostridium sp. | reverse complement strand
TAGAGCATGCCTTATATGTTGCAATTCTTCTCCAAACATCGTAATTTCGATTTCGCTCTTGGTCAGAGGATTGGCAAGAATTGTTCCGTTGCGGATAATAACAGGCAGGTTAAAGGAAATATTTCTTGTAATTTTTGAAGCAGAGTCAAGCGATCTTGCGGTTGCATATGTAAGAAATATACCTTGGCCAAGTAGACGATTCAATATGGCAACACTTTCATTTGAAATTACTTTATCATCCCGCATTAAAGTTCCATCTAAATCAGTAACATACAATGTTTTCATAACAGAATTATTGTCCCCTTTCCGCAGCCAATATCCAACATTTTTAACGGTTTAACTGGTAATCGTAATTTCATTTTACCATAGAAAATTGAAAAAACCATAACCGTGTCGGTTAGTTCATCATATAAATTCAACTAGTAGGAGAAAATAAAATAGGTGCAAAGACATGAGGAAATTTCTTGACATGGACAAGATTGTATGTTATTTTGAATAACAACATTCAAAGAGGAGGTATTTGTCATGTTGATTTTTGCATGTGGAAGAATGCGCTAATAAAAGTATACAATAAAGAGGTATAGTTTTTTGTTGTGTACTTTTTTGGGTGGCAAGATGCATTGCACCCTTCATTCTCCCGCATCGAATGCATGATGATACCTTTATTTGTTTGAGGATGTCCTCATAATAATGAAAGGTGTTTTATTGCTGCGGGTTTTTCCCGTAGCTTTTTTTGTTCTATAGAAAGTTCGTCCTATAGAGCAAAAAATGCTCCGCAAGGATGCGCATTTCGCTGCCTTTCTATTGCAGGTGCTAGTTTAGTTGTAGTGTTATACTTCAGACTTTATGACAAAGTATAATACTTTTCAAGAATTGTGAGGATATATATATGAAAAAGAATATTAAATCAATTACTGGTAATTTCTATTACCTGTTTCATGAGTTCTATTTATTTAGGAGCAGCAGTATTTTGCTTCCTTTTCTGGGAAGTGTTTCTCAGATTGTCCTGTCTTTGATTACCATTTGGATTCCCAAGATCATTTTAGACCTGACCCGGAGCAGAGCAGATTTAGGTGATTTGTTTTTGTGGATTGTGATAACTGGTGCGGCATTATTGATTGCATCTGCCACCAATGCAGTTGTGCATAACAGCATTGACAGCTGTTCCCAGGTATTTCTTTTTACGAAGCTGAAGACAAAGTGGGAAGAAAAAATGATGGATCTGGATTATGAGCTGTTTACTTCGCACTTGGGAAAAATCAGTGCGGAAAAGGCAAGATATGCCATCGGCGATCCTAATTTTGGTGTAGTCACTTATATGCGGAGGGTAACAGATCTGCTGGAATGTCTGGGAGGTTTTTTTGCCCTGAGCACGATTATCTTTATTCTTCATCCATTGATCCTTCTTTTATTATTTATTCTGTTTGGCATAGAGTTGTGGTATGGGGTGCATTCAGAAACACGTAAGCACCTTTTACAGGAGGAAAGGGCTCAGGCAAACCGGAAACTGAATTATATTGCTTATTATACGAGAGGGATCAGGGAAGGAAAAGATATTCGCATTTATTCCATGGTTCCGTGGCTTCGCAGTATTGCCGGTACAGCCTTAATGGATAAAGATAAGGTTGAGGAAAAGGCAGCCCGCTATGACATGGGAAAGATGCTGTTGAATGGGGTGTTGATCTTTTTGAGGAACGGATGTGCGTATGCTTATTTAGTCTATCAATATTTTCATGGCAGCATGACCATTGGTGATTTTACCCTTTATTTTTCTGCAATCACTGGTCTGGGAACTTTTCTTGGCAAACTGACCCAAGGGTACTCAGGGTTTATGGAAGCTGATCATTTTGTGACAGATTTTCGAGAATTTATGCAATTAAATAGGGACGAAAAGAAGGGAAAAAACAGTATCAATATGCCACACAGACCGGTTTCTTTTACTTGGGAAAATGTGTCTTTTTCCTATTGGCAGGAGGATGAGGAAGGTCATAATACAGAAATTCCGGTTTTAAAGAGGATAAATTTAAGTATAAAAGCCGGAGAAAAGCTGGCAATTGTAGGGGAAAATGGAGCAGGAAAAACCACCTTCGTAAAGCTCTTATGCGGCTTGCTACGACCAAAGGAAGGAAGCATAACAGTGAATGACGCAGACCTGGCTAATATTGAACCAGAGGAATATCGGAATCTGTTTTCAGCGGTATTTCAAAAATCCGGTGTTTTACCGGTAAGCATTCGTGACAATATTGCATTGAATGTATATGGTGATGAGGAACCTGACGAGGAAGCGATCTGGAACTGTATCCGGCTTGCGAATTTAGAAGAGAAGGTGCGTTCCCTGCCAGAGGGCATAGATACTCATTTGGTAAAACGGATTGCCGAGCATGGAACAGAGCTTTCAGGTGGTGAACTACAGAGACTGCTCTTAGCGAGGGCATTATATAAGAATGCTCCTGTATTGATACTGGACGAACCAACGGCAGCTTTGGACCCAATTGCAGAAAATGAGATATACCAGGCCTATCATAAGTTGACAGAGGGAAAAACATCTGTTTTCATATCACATCGACTGGCTTCTACCAGGTTTTGTGACCGTATTCTTTTTATGGCGAATGGGGAGATTGTAGAAATCGGAACGCATGATGAGCTGATGGAACAAAAGGGTAAGTATGCCGAAATGTTTGAGGTGCAGAGCAGGTATTATACAGAACAGGAGGTGTTTATATGATGAAAAAAAATGGCAGAACAATAAAAGAAGACATTCTGATCATTATGAGAGGAATCAGAGAATTTAATAAGATATTGCCTAAGCAGATGGCATTTGAGATTTCAAAAAGTATAATTGCGGCATTTACTCCTTATATTGCAGTTGTAATGTCCGCCATGATATTGAATGAGCTGGTTGGGACACAGAATAAAATAAAGTTATTGACCTGTATTTTGATATCCATAGGGGCTACATTGTTATTATCCGGTATTGGTTATTTTCTGGATGCAAAGATTTCAGTGGGCTATAGCCGCCTGTTTTCCACCCATGAAATTATTTTGACAGACAAGGCTTATCGGATCCCTTTCTGTCTATTAGAAAATGACAGTACACGCAGTTTAAGAGAGCAGGTATCCGGAAGTATCAATTTGACTGGTGGAGGCATGGCCAGTCTGTATTGGGATATTGATGTTGTCGTGACAAATCTGTGCTCGGCAGGAATTGCTTTTGTATTAGGACTAAACTTTATGAGCCAGGTAATGGATGGCGTAAGGGGAGGAAGAATCAGCGGGAGTATCGCTGTGGTGATTGCGATTCTTTTAGGGGTATTGAGTGTCGGATGCTCTTATGTTAAATGTAA
>CAMWKN010000391.1 GCA_947174825.1 uncultured Clostridium sp. | reverse complement strand
GTTCCATTTTATTATGCTGTCTCATCACATCATGCGAACAGAGTTCCGAAACACCGACCCAAAATACCATAGAAAAACCTACGGTCCATTACAAAATTGGAATCTGCCAAACCAGCACGGACAGCTATGACAGTTCCCTGACACAGGGATTTCAAAAAGCATTGGAGCAATCGCTGCCCCTTGCACAGATTACAATTTTAACCAAAAACGCTGACAATACAGATACGCTTGCCAGCAGATGTCTGGAACTAGAGCAGGCAAAACCAGATCTGCTGTTTCTGGCAAATACAGGTAGCGCCATTCCAGTAGATACCACAGGTTTGCAGACACCCATCATAAACTCTCCTACCTATGATACAACAGAACAAGTGGCTGAAACACTCCACAAGCTGCTTCCGGAAATCAATCAACTGGGAATTTTATATCACTCTGCTGATCACACTGCAGTTGCAAAAACAGAAAAAATGACAAAATATCTGGATAAGAAAAAAATCCCATACCAAACATACCCAGCTGACGATATTTCAGCATTCTATTCTGGTGCCAATGATATCTGCGATCAATGCGATGCCGCCTATATTCCATCTGACAAACTGGCAGTTGAACAGGCAGCGAAGTTAGAGGATATTTTTCTGCCCGCCGGTATTCCATTGATCTCTGACCACAATGCATTCCACGCCATCAGCATGGCAACGGTTACTCTGGACTATTACAATCTGGGATATCAACTGGGCGAATTGGCAGCAAATGCCCTACAAAACTACACCGGACTCCTCCGGAATCAACGCTGCTGATTTTGTTGTACCAAACTATAATCGCCAGTTATGCGAAGACTTTGATATTCCCCTGCCCAATTAGGAACAAAAATGCAAAACACCCTTCTGGTATCGGCATGTTAAAACCGGCACCAGGAGGGTGTATCTATATAGGATTCCAAGGAACGAAACCCCAGACCATACCATTCTTTTCAAAACGCATCCATCAGTCCTTAATCAAGGCCTCATACAGACGATCCATCTGACCATTATCCTTGTAATAAAAGAATCCTTTCATCTTTTCAGCATATTTCGGCAATGGCTTACAGTCATTATCAAAAATCTGTTTTAATGCAGCCACTGCATCCTCTGCTGTTAATGCCAGCTCTCCAACTGCATCATCCAACGGAATATCCACATCCCGGTAATCATTTAGACCGGCACGGAACATTTCATTATCTGGCAGGAAATATACAATCGGTTTCTCCAGATAAACAAAATCAAATACAAAAGAAGAAAAATCCGTCATAAAAATCTTGTAGGACGTTTCTGAAATCTCACTTTCTGCCATTGTAATCCGATCATTTTTGATCTCATAGAGATGCTTGTATCTCTCCAGAATCGGATGCAGCTTGAAATCCAGATAAAAATCATGCTTCTCCAATAAATCATGTAACTCCTGACTATTGAGAAACTTACTGGTCTCTTCAAAAAATTGTGATCCAACAAATTTACTCTCTACCGTTACCCATTCTGTACCTTCCATTCCCACAAGATATTTCCTCCAGGATGGTGCAAACAAAATTCGGTTTACCGGCTGCTCGTCCACATCAATATAATCATAACGCGGCATTCCACAAGGAATTAAATGTTTATCCGTAAAGCGATAATTCTTAATTAAATTCTCTCTCTCAAACGGAGTAGAGATTACCTCTTTATCCACGCCCAGACGGTCCAGAGAATACTTCCACGGCACATGACAATGCAACACACCATGCTGCAGATAAATCAGATCCGGATGATTACTGATATCGGAATATTGCATAAACTGTTTGTTGGTAAACGGCGAATAGTTGTTTATCTCAATATACGCTGTAATAATTTTCTGTGCTTTCAAAAACAGGAATTTATGTTTTAAGCTACCAAAACGTACTAGTCGTCTTTTCTGCCAGAAATTAAACAGCTTCCTGACCTTATACAGTTCGTCATTTACCACATAATAACGACGAACACCATCTCGTTTTTTAAAGTCATGAATAAACTGATAATATCCGTTATCTTTCTTAACACCCTTACAATCATAATACAACCATACATTTTCATATCGCTTGATCCGTCGGGAACAGATATTGCGAATTATCCATTTTCGCTTATTTGTCTTACGGAAGCGGTTTCTGATTTTTTTGAAGTATTGCTTCTTTTCCAATGGCTTCTCATTATCAATATATAAAATGCTGGTACCAAATTCAAAATGCTTACCATCTTTATAATACTCTTTCTTTTTTATCTTGTTGCGGAACGGTGTCCACGGCATAAAGTAAAAAAATGTGCTATATCGGTTATTATTAATTTCAATCTCAAATTCCAATGCCTTGAGACTCTTGAGATCCAGTTCTACCTCGAACAAAAAGAAATGATTTGTCACTGTCTTCGCCCGATAGTAATTCCAGGACGCATCCCGCAATTCCATTTCCTCTGCCTTATCGTACTTTTTATTCTTAATCATATACAGCTTAGGCGGATCCATATAATTAAATAAAGCA
Organism: uncultured Clostridium sp.; assembly: GCA_947174825.1. The sequence continues at coordinate 833 of CAMWKN010000391.1, read as the reverse complement.
GATTTTATAAAGGCAATCATTTTTAATTTTCCATTTTTTACCTTGAAACGACGGACAATGATCTCAATCCTTTTGGCTGTATAAATCAATGAACCATGATTGGTAACGGCTATATTATTTGGTCCGGACAACATATTAATGTCATTATTATCCTTTAGGGTAATAAAATAATGACGATGGAAGTTGTCCACACCCGGATGCATCAAAATAACATCATCATCCACTTTATTTAACAAGCTCAAAATACGCTGCTTGGCATGTTTCAATTCCTTTTCTTCATAATGATACGGCAGGAGGATATCGCTACGAGTTTTCCAGCTGATATCATGCAGGTACATTGCCTGAATATATTTAGGAATATCTTGTCCCTCATAATCAGCAAACAGATCTTCCCAATACTGCATCGTACTTTCAAAGATATAATAGGCATAAAAGTACGTGCGGACAATACTTTCCGGCTGATGCAGATAATAATACATTCCTTTATTGCAATAACCGATCTTCATCTTATCCTGCAGGATCTGTGTACAATATTTCTGATCTTCATGTCGGAAATCACGGTTGGTGTCAAACAGAACATTCTGCTCTCCCCTATTTTTCACACAAATATTCACCCTGGTCTGGGTAACAAATGCATTCTGCAACTCTGACAAATCATACACTCCCGAATGATGCAGAATATTATACCGAAAATGCGGTTTTACCGGCAAACCATTTTTAATCGGAATTTCCTTATAAGTAACCAGATCTACTTCGTTATAATGATCATCAAAAAACTTAACTACACTTTTGACCGTCTCCGGGGAAATCGTATCATCTGCATCAATATACAT
>CAMWKN010000390.1 GCA_947174825.1 uncultured Clostridium sp. | reverse complement strand
AGGGTAGGGTGTATTATCGTATTTTAAATGCGGAGAAAAACCAGGATCTGCTTTCCGAGGTGCCATACCTTGATTTTCTGGATTTGAAGATTGTATTTTATATTTTGGCACTGGGTAGTACAAATGAAATCGGCAGTATCGTAGTTAATCAAAAGTTGATGGATGAATGGGAAATTTCAACAGATGAACTATGTAATATTGCAATGGAGAACACACCAAAGTTATTTCCAGTTCAGGTTAATACCGTAGGAGGTATTCTTGGAAATATGCAAATTGAAAGTGATGCTGGACAAATATGGGAGGAAGATTTAGTTGTGAGTAATCATGTTTGGATTAACGGATTTGGGGTGATCTTATATCCGGGAATATTACAGGAGATAGCCCAAAGAGCCGACAAAGATCTGATTATTTTACCGAGTAGTATCCATGAAGCAATATTAATACCATATGATAATAGAGTAGATATAAATGAAATTCGGGGTATTGTAAGGAGAGTAAATGATTCTTTGGAACTTCAATCTGAGGTTTTATCCAATGAAGTCTATCTCTTTGAGCATGAAAAGGGGACAATCCATATTGTAGGAGAGGGGGATAATTTCTATGTGCAGAATATTGGCTAAAACGAAGAATATGTCCAGAGAAGAGTGGTTGGAATTGCGTAAAAGAGGAATTGGTGGTTCAGATGCCGGAGCTGTTTGCGGTCTGAATCCCTACACAACTGCCATGGATGTGTTTGTAGATAAAATGCAGGAAAATACGGAAGAAAAGCCAGACAATGAAGCTATGAAACAGGGAAGGGATTTGGAGGAATATGTTGCCAGAAGATTTACAGAGACTACCGGGATCAAAGTTCGGCGATCTCATGCCATGTATGTTAATGAAAACTATCCCTTTATGATTGCTGATGTAGACCGTCTGATTGTAGGGCAGAACGCTGGTCTGGAGTCTAAGACGGCAAGTCCATATACTTCTGATAAATGGAAAGATGGTCAAGTGCCAGCACATTATCTGGCACAGTGTTACCATTATATGGCGGTTCTGGGGGCAGAGGCATGGTATATTGCGGTGGTAATTTATGGCAGGGAATTTAAATTCGTAAAGCTGGAACGTGATGAGGAGATTATTCAACATTTGATCCAGATAGAGGAACAGTTCTGGAATCATCATGTACTGGCAGGGATTATGCCAGAGCCGGATGGAAGTGATGCTGCGGAAAAATTTATTAACAGCTATTTCAAAGATAGCAGAGAAGATTCTTCAGTACCACTTCTTGGTTTTGACGAAAAGTTGAAACGAAGGTGTGAAATTGTGGCTTTGATGGATAGACTGACTATGGAGAAAAAACAGATCGAGCAGGAGATTAAGGCATATATGCAGGATGCAGAATTAGCAGAAAACGATAACTTTTTTGTATCATGGAAACAGACTGCCAGTCAACGTCTTGATAGTGCAAGGTTGAAAGCAGAGATGCCAGAGATTTATCAGCAGTTTTGTAAGCAAAGTCAGAGTCGAAGGTTTATAGTGAAATCTTTGGGAGAGGTTTCTTGAATATACAGCGTTTTGACAAAACAAGTGGATATCAAGGATTGAAATAGGGGAATGATTTTAGTATAATTAGTGTAACATGAGATGGAAAGGCGGTGGAAATATGACAGCACTTAGAAGGGAAGCAATGCAACTGATGGAACGCTTACCGGAAGAAAAGTTCCCTTATCTGATACAGTATATTAGAGAATTGGAAATTGGGACTCCAACGCAATCCCAGGAAATTACCCCAAAGATGAAAGCTTTTATGGAATTAGAACAGATGTTGGTTCCAGCACCAGAGGATCTGGACTATGATGAAGAATTAGCAAAGGCGAGGGATAAAAAGTATGGTAATATTGGTTGATACAAATGTAGTATTAGACTTCCTTGTTGTACGAAAACCATATTTTGATAGTGCGAAACAGATTATCCAGTTATGTGCAGAAGAAAAAATAAAGGGATATATTGCATTTCATAGCTTGCCAAATATATATTATATTCTGCACAGAGATTATGGTAACAGGGAAAGAAGAAAGATGTTGGAACGGGTATGTATGGTATTGCAGGTAACAGGTGCAAGCCATGAAAAAGTATGTGATGCCATATTGCGGGAGAGTTTCAAAGATTTTGAGGATTGTTTACAGGATGAGTGTGCGAAGGAAGTCGGGGCAGATTATATTATCACAAGGAATATATCGGATTTCAGTCATTCAGATGTAAAAGCGATCACACCGGAAGAATTTCTGGAAATAGTAAAACAATAAAAATAACTGGAACAAAAAGAACACTGGTAGAAATATCGGTGTTCTTTTTGTTCCAAATTATGGAAAGGATGTAGGATTTATGGATTTTAAACAGGAATTAGCAAAGAAAGCGGAACCCAATCAGGGAAAAGTGAAACTGACAACTAACATGTCTATTGCCGATTTGATAAAGGCAATGGAACCAGAAATCAAGAAAGCATTGCCAACAGTAATAACACCGGAACGCTTTACCAGAATGGCATTGTCAGCTATTAGTAACACACCGAAATTGCAGGAGTGTAGTCAAATGTCATTTCTGGCAGCACTGATGAATGCGGCACAACTTGGTTTGGAACCGAACACTCCTCTGGGACAGGCATACTTGATTCCATACAAAAATAAGAAGACTTTGGAATGTCAGTTCCAGATCGGATACAAAGGAATGATAGACCTTGTATATCGTAATGAGCAGGTGCAGACCATTCAGGCACAGATCGTTTATGAGAATGATTATTTTGACTATGAGTTAGGTCTGGATGCCAGATTATCACATAGACCAACATTGCAGGATCGTGGAGAAATGCGTTTGGTATATGCATTGTTCAAAATGAAAAATGGTGGCTATGGTTTCGAGGTATTGAGTAAAGAGGAAGTAATTCGTCATGCGGAACGGTATTCGTCGGGGATAAACAGCAGTTATTCCCCTTGGAAATCAAACTTTGAGGATATGGCAAAAAAGACTGCCATTAAGCGTGTGTTGAAATTTGCTCCCATGAAAGCGGATTTTGCCAGAGCTATTGCAACAGATGAAACAATTAAGACGGAGATTGCTGTGGATATGACGGAAATCAATGGGGAAGAAGCTGTAGAAGGAAATGCAGAGGTTATTGATGAAGTGTCGTGAATAATTGAGTCATGATATATTATCTTAGGAGAAGGGGCATAGAATATTTCTTGTTCCAGAGTTCCAGAATTATATAATTCTTAATATTGATAATTTAGAAAAGTGTGGTAAGTATAAAATCATAGGAAATATATAGGAGATGATGTGGTTGGGACCCTGGGACAGGAAAGTATTAGTG
>CAMWKN010000389.1 GCA_947174825.1 uncultured Clostridium sp. | reverse complement strand
CTACTAAACAGTCCATTGCTGAAAAGTTTAGCATTCCTCCCTTTTTTATCTGTTCATTATAAAACGCAACTGGAATATGATACTCTAGAGCCTTCATTTCAATTACACTTTTAATATATACAAGTGTCACATTACCTGTACATTTTATATTTGGAATGAAATTTCGTAATTCTCTTTCTTTTAACATTTTTATCCTTCTTTCTAATTAAATAAGTGTTCCGCTTCTGCCCAAGACTCAATGTCATCGTAATTCACACTAATCCTATGCTCATCACATATTTCTTGTGCATTTCTTAAGCCATATGAATTTCCACATTGATACGCTGCCACAAAAAAATAAATTGCACGTTTTAGTATTCTTAGTTTTATTTCTTCATTTTGAATTGAATGACTAATTTCCCGATAATACCCTGCTATTCCAAAACATGCCTCTTCGTCTTCATCTTCATTAGAAACATATTGAAGTGCCTTCAGGTAACATTCCTCAATTTTATTTTCTATATCTTCTATTTCTTGCTGAGATGGTTTCTCCTGGCTAGAATATAACATCGCTTTTTTGCATTCATAATATTTAGCCATTCCACTATAACCACTTGCACTATTTTGTTGTGCTGATTTCGAATACCAATAAAATGCTTTTTCGTAATCTTGCTGTATATTATACTGTAATGCAATTACATTCTGAGAATATGCATCACCTGCCTCAGCTGCCATCGTATACCACCTCATATACTCTGCAGGGTTGCCACCATATCCACCATATTCACTATAACCAGAGGCAATAGCAGTCATTGCATCAATATTTCCTTGTTCTGCCAACGGTATAAGCATATGCAAAGATTCATCTTTATCAAAAGCTCGCATAGATAAACCATAATAATACTGTGCTTTGGGGATACCTCTATATGCGTCATCTTTATAGATATGAATTCTTGCCATGTCAATCTGCCACATCAGATCAGGATCGTTTTTTCGAAAGAGACAATTCAACTGTTTCTGAGCCCATTCTTCTCCATTATCTCTTGCACGAATCATTTTTGTAAAATCGTCTTCCTTTTCGACTATATCAACATCTTTTATTATATTCTTTGAAAATCTCATCTTTTCCCTCCTTGAGATATTTTTCTTTACAACTGTCACTATTGGGAATTATTGGTTTAGCGTTTATGTTTCACAAAGCAGACTTTTTGAAACACTTCTTGTATAATAGAAAATAGTTAAGATTTTGTGATTTTTATGATATGAAGAGGCTTGTAAAGATTGTTTCATATTGTCTACATTTTGGAACGATTTTCTTCTGTCCTTTTTAGCTCCTTGCACCTTCGATAAAAGGTCGTATGGTTCATCTGCAATGCTTCCGCTGCTTTCCGCAGAGAAATTTTTCCCTCATCCCACATTTGATAATATATTTCAAAATCTTTTGGCAACTCCAGTTTTCTGCAGCCAAATCTGACTCCTTTTTGTTTTGCTGCTGCAATCCCCTCAGCCTGCCTCTGTCTGATAAATGCCCGTTCTGTTTCTGCCACATATGCCAGTATCTGCAATACTAAATCCGAAATAAATACACCAGTCAGATCCTCATGGGAATAATTTGTGTTAAGCAGTGGCATATCAATCACCTGAATATCTGCACCGATTTCTTTAGTAATCTTTTGCCACTGTTCCAAAATTTCCCTGTAATTTCTGCCTAAGCGGTCAATGCTCTTAATTACAAGAACATCCCCTTTTTTCAATCTTTTCAACAGCTTCTGGTACTGTGGTCTAGAAAAATTCTTTCCAGACATCTTATCCATGTAAATATTTTTCTTTTGTATCTGTTGTTCTTGCATTACAAGAAATTGCCTTTCCGGGTTCTGCTCCCTTGTTGAAACCCGTACATAGCCGTAATATTCCATGCCTGTCTGCCTCCTTTATAATCACATTCTTCCATTATAAAAGCAGACACTGAATCAAACTTTCTCAGTTCCTTCATTATCAAATTTTATGTACTTAAAATAAGTTCATTTTGGACATTATAACATAGAATAAACTTAAAATGTACTTAAATTTAGTTCACATAGAAAGGATTTATTTATGGAAAAAAATAAACACTTAGGATTACGAATCGATTCAGATACTCATGAAAAATTGAAAAATCTTGCTGAATTTGATGGTCGTTCCATCAACGGAGAAGTTCTATATCTGATTCGTCAAGCCATATTGCAACATGAACAAGTTCATGGAAAATTAAAATAAGCAGTGACTGATCATCGTCACTGCCTGTAATCTGTCCCAAAACCGCTGGCTACCCTTTACTTCCTATTGTTTCGCCAGATACGCATTTTGTATCACAAAATGCTATTGGTTAGGGGAAATACCCCTAAAACCCCAAAATATTTGCCTAAAAGAACGGAAAAATGGAATATCTATGCCAGTGATAGCACAGATATAGTGTTTTTTGCCATTTTGATATACCCTGATATATAGCTTTTAAGGAAAGTGATATAACTGTTCTATAGTTTTTTCTTTGATACAGAAAAGGGTATATCACTGTAATGGTACTGTGATATACCCGAATATATAACTTTCCGCCAAAATGATATAGCTGTTCTATACCATCCTCCATTCAAAGCCGTCCCCAAGTTGGGTACAAATTTCTTCCAAAATTCCTAACTGCACTTATGACTGAAAATTTCTTGTTTTCTCTCATAATCAATTTCTTCCATTATTATTTCCATGCCAGGTTTTCTCGACGGCCATGCAACTAGCACCTCCCCACTTTTGGATGCAAAAAAGATACTTACTAAATCAGCAAATGTCTTTTTTGAAATTATGCTTTCACGCATTTACGTTCCTGAAGCATCTTCTTAATTCGTTCAGCACCTTTTTGTATCTGCAATAATTTCCTCCGGTGTCATTTGAATATGCCTTAATGAATTATATTCCCGAATCTTCCGGATGTCTTCAACATCAAATCTTTCACTTACTACTGGCCCACTCATCATCACCTTCTTCCAGCATAACAGAGGGCAGATAAATTAGCAAATCCTTATACCCTTCAAGAGTCGTAACTACTTTTACACCTTTCACTGTCTTTACATTGACAATATGCTTTCTAAAGAATCAAACACTCAATTTGCAATTACTACACCAGACGCATCTACATACTTACAAAATTGTGTTGTAAGTTCCTCAAAAAAATTTGCTATTTCTTCGTATGATAATTCTTTTGCCATATCAAAGATATCATCACATAGTTGATCTGCAACCTCTTCCAATGCCATATTAACCTCTTTTATTTCAGAAATATTAATAATTGCATTTGCAAAAATATATTCCGCAGCACTTTTTAATATGTTTGCCGCATCGCATATT
>CAMWKN010000388.1 GCA_947174825.1 uncultured Clostridium sp. | reverse complement strand
TATTATATAAATCTGAAATATCTCTATAACCAGCCGCCAATACCAATGCTTTGCATTGTCTCACACTTGCAAGATATGCAGCCATACCAGCACCATAACTATGTCCCATAATGATTATTTCTGCCTGCGGGTACTGCTTTTGTGCCCAGTCATACAATTCCGTAGCTGATTTCTTCATTGTATGTAAATTCATTTTTCCTTTGCTATCCTGCGTTCCATAATAATCAACCGCCAAAAACGGATAGGAAAACTTATCTGCATATTTTCCAACAGAATTATATGCGATATAATTGGAACCTCCAAAGAATAAAATTACCTTGTCACTGTTTGCTTCAAGACTATAGCCGTAGCCCGTTAATTGATCTGTTATTTGAATATACTGAGGCACAGATGTAATATCTGTCATTCTCTTTGCCCCCTTATAAAAGGAATAGCTAACTGTTTGCATAACAAAATTACACCCAAATTCTACAATCAACATCCACATTATTATTTTCAAAATTACTCTCATAATTTCCATTTTATTATTTTTCCCTCTCGTCAAATTACCATTTGTTCCTTTCAACAACACTGAAATTATAACACACACACGACTGGTTCACAATGATATATCTTCTCAAACAATTAACCATGACCAGCAAAAAGGACACCTTTCAAAATTTCTCTTGAAAAGTGTCCTAAATATGCAAATTTTTTTCATCCCATTTTCTCCTCATATTAGTTTGGCTGTTTCCTCGCAAGCCATCCTCTAAAAAAACCACCCTGAAAAATAGAAATAATGACGAAAAAGATATCTGCAAAAAGAATAAACACAAATGACGGTATCATGATACGGGTATATTTTTTGCCAAAGAATTTCCCTTTATTAATGGCACCACCCATTCTTATGATATAGAAAAATACACCCAGATTTAAAAAAACAATGATAAGTGTCTGTTCAGCAAAAATTTCCAACGCACTTACAGGTAAAAAATTACCGTTCTGAATACCATTTAGCAGAATCCGCAGAAATAATAAACCGATTTGTACAATATAAACAATTCGGTAAACATTCAACATAACTCCACCGCCAATTCCAATTCCACCGCCCCATTCCAGGTTACTTCTCTCGCAACAATTTTGAAAAACCCGCAGTAAGGGCTCGCTTTGATTCCCTTCAATAAATCCATTGTTTGAAATGCTGTAAAGGGTCAGTCGAATGTTGTTTTCTTTGCAGAAAATCTCCATCTTTTTCAGAAAGGAAAGTACATGCGATGGCACACTGTCCACATATAACGGAAGACAAAACACAACTGTATCCGCATCCGACAATTCATTTAGAATACGTTCATGGTCGCTTTGATTCCGCAGCCTTTCCGTCACTTTTTGACCTTTCACGAATAAACGCTGCAACCCCAAAAAATAAGCGGACGCACAAAATCTTTTTTTCGGACTGCAATTTATAAATACTGTTTTCATACGAAGTCCTCCAATTCGGAAAAATCATTCAGAAAAATCACTTCGGATTTTTCAAATCCATTATTGATTGCGTTTCTTTCTGCCATATAGGTAAAGGTTTCCCGTTCCTGTTTTGTGGCATCACCATACACAATTACCTTGAATAAATTATGCTTCCCATAACGCAGGGTATGGTGCATCTGCTTTCCACGATACGTACTCAGCGGTGTTGAAATGCCAATACTTCTGTCAAGAACATTTTTAACCACAGGGCTGTAAGTGCCGTATAGATTTTCTGTAATAATAACAAATTCGTCTGCCTGTCCAACCACACGGGCAGTCTGCTTCAAACTATCTTTCATAAAACATTCCGCCGGGTGCTTCGTCCAACAGCCGAAACATCCCTGACATGGAGCATATTTCCCGTCTGCATGAATGATCTCATCACATTTCCCACTAAGCATTTCATGATATTGTATATCCAGATCGTGTAGAATTACTTTCATACTCGTTTCCCTTCTTATGTTATTTCAAGATCCATGCCGCCTGTTTCCTCCTGCAATGCTAATACCGCACCTCTGTACACCCGTTCTAAATGTAGAGCGACAAGCTCTTCATCATACTCTAATGAGTTGTTGGCGATGATACTGGCATATCCATGAACAAACATCGCAAGCGTTACAAAAACTTCTTTTGTCTGTTCTATGTTCGTATTCATAGCTTTCTGCATTACAGAAAGAACAGGTATAAGTTCCTCGGAATCTATCATTTCAAGCAGACTATTTTCGCCGGCAAATCCCGATTGAAAAAGAAAGCGGAACAAATTAGGTTCTTCAACCGCAAAGCGGATATAATTTAACCCAATCCCAAGCATAACTTTTTCCTGTGTTTCCGAAATATTCATCAGATATTCCGTATGATACCGGTCCATTTTTTCATAGGCTGCTCTTTTTAATTCTTCAATCGTGGCAAAATGGTACATAACGGGCTGTGTGGAACAATTCAGCTTTTTTGATACTGTCCTTGCATTGATATTTTCTGCACCTGTTTCGCGGGCAACCTCAAATGCAGCGGCAATAACCATATCTCTTGAGATTTTGGCTTTTGGCGGCATTACTTTTTCCTCCTGTTTTATAATTTACATTATATAACATGAATTATATTATAGGGTATACTATCCCTTTTGTCAAATGGATAGTTACCATTGACAGATCCAGTCTGTTTTGCTACTTTATAACAAAAAGAAATTGAAAACGAAAAATGATTTTATCTGCGTGGAGGAGTTAAGATGATAGTTGAATATGGTACAAAAGAAGATATTTCTTCCTGGATGAAACTTGTAAATTTAGTTAGTTGGAATTTCCCTGGACTTGAAACGGAGGAAAAACTAGGGGAGCATGAAAATACTGTGCTTCTTTTTATGTCAGAAGGGCGGGCTCTCTGTGTTAAAGAGGAAAATGTAGTTGTCGGCGTGCTGCTCTTCTCTAAAAAGCATAATATGATTTGTTGTCTTGCGGTTGCACCGGATTTCCGCAAGCACGGAATAGCCTCTGCTTTGCTTTCAAAAGCTATTGAGATGTTAGATAGAACGAAAGATATAACCGTTTCTACATTTCGTGAGAACGATCCAAAAGGCATCGCCCCTCGTAAACTCTATAAATCTTTTGGATTTGTTGAGGGAGAACTCATAGAGGAGTTTGGATATCCAAATCAGCAATTTATTTTATCAGCTATTTGACCGAGAATAATGAAAGCGATTGCTGCATTTCGGAACATTTTTATTATATCAGAACAGGCAAATCAAAATCCAGTCTGCCAAACTTCCTCAGTATATCCAAATCTCGTATAATATAATTACTCCCCCAATAATAGTTTCCAATCGTCTGTTCAGCCACACACCACCGCTTGCCGTCCGGA
>CAMWKN010000387.1 GCA_947174825.1 uncultured Clostridium sp. | reverse complement strand
CCATGATATGTAGCCCTAATGGAAGTTCCACCGTACCATGGCGTTGTTTTTCCTCGTATTCTTTTTTTCTACCCATTGTGTCCTCTCTTCTGTATATATGGTAAAACTCATCAAATATTTCTGTATTTAAAGTATTACATGCTTTTCTTCCTGTCAACTGCTTTCGTTTATCTTTTCCGGTGTGTTAATCATTCAGCTCTTCACCGAAGTCTCCTTTTGCGCTTCGTCCATTTTAGAATTTCTTACACCCTTCCCTTTTCTGGCTGATAAGATTCCACCAATTTTTCCACTCTCCCTTGCAGTTAAGGACTTCCAGCCATTCTCCACCACCCGGTCAAACAAGCCCAGTTCCACTGCCAATTCCCACTTTGCCTGTTCTGATTTCTTTAACTTTGCGATATCTGATACTTCTTTTACCTCTATCTTTTTTTTCATAATATCCCTCCTGTCCGACCATATTCCTGAATAAATACTCTACTCCTGAAATACTGATATTAAGCTGTCATTCTGAAGTTCCAAATACACAGACTCTCAAAACTCTTGTGATATAGAATATTTTTGGCACTTTTCCAGATTTTCATTCCCCAAACTTAAAGGAAATCATAGCGAACGCACAAAGTCTATAATTTCAAGCACTTCTCCGCTAGCACTTGAAAATCTCCCCATTTCCATGTATAATAATGAAAACTATTAGCAAACGCAACAGTGATACATAGGGGAGGTCTCAATTATGAGCGCAAATCAGAATCAAAACTTTTCTTTATTAACACAGGACGAAATCGATACATTAGTATCTTTTCTGATAGACAAGAAAAATGCCGTTAACAGTGATGTTATGAATCAGCAAAGCATTGATAAACTGATTTTCTTGATCACACATGACCGCAGACAGCTTATGAGCATGTTAGATCCACTCTCCTGTATTGATACAGAATATCTACAAAAAAAGAATTTTCGGCAGAATGAGCAGGAAATCTGCGAGTTACGGGTTACCATCTCAGATAATAACTATCTGACATTGACTGCCCATAACCGGAACACTAACCAGACGATGGAAATCACTCCAGCCATTATGTCTGATAACGATTCCGAAATCTGGGGAAAATGCCTCTCTCCGGTTACCTTTAACCGCCTGGCAAAAAATTTAGGACTAAGATACACCCCAGAAACATACGAACAAATTTGTAATCATTTCGCACGGGTCAACTATGATGACGAAAGCCATGCAATCCCTGTATTACATTTACCAACAAATGATATGGTAATGGAAACATTGTTGTAGACTATATAACTAAAAACTAAAAAAATCAAAGCCCGCAGCTTGCTCTGCGGGCTTTTAGATGTAATTTTGTTCCAGTTTGATTACAACCTCATATTCCGGATACTTTCTCTGTATCTGCTGTGTTATTTTCCGGGTAACTTCCTCTTCCGTCATAGGAAAGGACTGGGGCAGCACCAAATCAAAAATCATATTCTCCCCCTGTTTACACTGCGCCACACGAAAATCATGAATAGACAGGCTGGAATCCAGTTCCTGTACCATCTCCTGCACTGCAGTGCGCAACTCCATCACTCTTTCATTATCGGACTCAATGGGATCCATGTGAATCACGCTCTTACAAGCCAATTCCTGATCCAGATCACTTTCAATATGCTCAATAATATTATGCAAGGCATACACATTAATTTCCCCAGGCACCTCTAAATGTAGGGAAATCATCCTGCGCCCTGCCCCATAGTCATGTACCACCAGATCATGCATGCCCATTACCAGATGATGCCGCAGCACAATCTCCTGCACATGACTGACAAAATCAGCATCCGGCTTCGTTCCCAATAAGGTTCTCAATGTCTCGCGTATGGTCTGTATTCCGGTATATAGAATAAATATCGCAACCAGAAGCCCACAGTATCCATCAATGTTATGAGAGGTCTGCTGCAAGACAATCATAGACAGCAACACCACAGAAGTGGCTGCCATATCGCTGACACTATCCATTGCTGTGGCACCCATGGCAGCAGAACGAATCCGCTTTCCAATGCTATGGTTGTACACAGCCATATATGCCTTAATCAAAATGGACAGAATCAGGATAAAATATACCATTTTGCCAGTTTCCACTGACTGAGGATGCAGGATCTTGTCAAAAGATCCCTGCGCCAATTCCAGTCCCATCAGCAGAATCGCCTGGGAAACCAGAAACCCAGCAATATATTCATAACGCCCATGACCAAAAGGATGTTCCTCATCTGGCTCTCTGCCGGAAAACTGAAATCCTATCATGGTAATTACAGAAGATCCGGCATCGGAAAGATTGTTAAAAGCATCTGCTACCATGGCTACTGAACCACTCCACACACCAGCAAGATATTTCATCCCAAACAGCAAAATATTCAGGCAAATTCCCACAACTCCCGTCAACACTCCATATTTCCTGCGCACTTGCGGATCCTCATATTCTTTGTAATTAGGAATCAGCAACCGACTTAATAATTTAATCATAGGCTTTCCTATCTTTCTTTACCCTTCTAACATTTCACATACCTTGGTCAAAATCGCACTTTCCAGACGCTTTCTCATAATCTGGCAGGATAATTCATAAGATTCGTGAATGTCCCCATTAAAGATATAATTATTGGCATTACAGCCACCACTGCAATAAAACTTTGCCCAGCATTTCTGACAAGATGGCTTGGAATAGACATGACATCCGGCAAATTCCTTCTTGATATCCTCGCTGAATGTTCCCTGTGCCAGATTCCCCATACAATATTCCTCGTGTCCCACGAACTGATGGCAGGGATAAATGTCTCCGTCCGGGGTAATTGCCACATATTCATTACCGCTGCCACAACCCCGCAGACGCTTAATCACGCAAGGTCCCTGGTCAAGATCAATCATAAAATGGAAGAAATTAATGGTTCCACCGGATTTTCGGATTTCCTGAATCCGATCCACCAGTTTATCATATTCAGCATAGATCTGCTCCAGATCCTCCTCCTGAATGGCATATTCCACATCTGGGCTTTCCATTACCGGCTCCACGGAAATCTGGTCAAATCCCTCCTCATACAAATGCAGCACATCCTCGGAAAAATCCAGATTGTATCTGGTATAGGTTCCTCTCACATAGTATTCCTGATCACCCCGGTTTTGAACCAGCTTTTTGTATTTATCAATAATATTGTCATAACTGCCGCTGCCATCCACGCGGATACGAAGCCTGTCATTGACTTCCTTACGTCCGTCAATGGACAGCACCGCATTGTACATTTCCCGGTTAATAAAATCAATTTTGTCATCCGTCAATAACATGCCGTTGGTGGTAATGGTAAAACGGAAATTTTTGTGATATTCTT
>CAMWKN010000386.1 GCA_947174825.1 uncultured Clostridium sp. | reverse complement strand
AAATTGCAGAGTCTGGTCTGCATGTGGGATACGACGAGGGAATTCCTTACATTGATGAGGCGAATCTGGTTTTGCTTTGTCGTGCCATGTCAGCAACGGAATTGTCCATGAAAGATATGCTGGATGCTGGCATAGAAGGACAGTGGTATGCAGACGGGAATCTCCATACCTTGTATATTGCAGAAATTACCAAAGTTTTAGCGCGGTGATTGCCATATTTCTGACTAATCTGTCGATTATGTTGGATTCATAAAAATATGTGAATCTATATGTTTTTATATAGAGTTATAGTATTTACATATTTTTTAGGCTAGGTGGTCTGATGAAGGATAGTTTCTGCCAGAATAGTAATTGACTATTTTTAAGAGATACAGTACAATAACAGTTGCGAATCTGGTTAGATAAACTAGAATTCATCACAAGAAACAAATTAATAAGGAGGAATTATTATGGAATTCAAGAAATTATCCAAAAAAGCAGTATCGTTAGCAGTAGCATTAGCAGTAGTGGCTTCTTCAGTAGTAGTACCTGGCGCCGCTAAGAAGGCAGAGGCAGCAAAGTCTTATAAGGCTTACTTATGTTTACAAACAAAGCAGTATAATTATCGGAATGAGCACAATGATGAGAAGTTTGCTAACTGTGTCAGTAATCAGTCAGGTAAAAAGTTGGCTGGTAAGTTTACAGATGCCTCTTTCAAAAAGGGTAAATTTACATTTACCGTTAGTGCTACAGGTCTGAAGAAGAAGATTGCAAAAGATGGTGGTTGGAACACATTGTACATTGATACTACACTTCCAGGTTCTCAGAAGAGTAAGTTAAAGGTTACAAAGATTGTTGTCAAAGTGGATGGCAAGACTGTTAAGACAATCAAAAATCCAGTGTTGACTCCAGACCCAGGTAAGACAGCTAGTTTTACACAGATCATGGCAATTAATAACTACAATAAGAATGCAAAGAAGAAATGCACTGATGTGAAAATGCCAAAGAAGAGTATTTCTATTACCGTTTCCGGTAAGTTAAAATAATTAATTTAGTTATTAATTTCTGAACTGCCGCTGAGTGTCTGCTCCAGCTTGATTGATACATTATTTTTGTATTGATCAGAAGAGTGATATGCACGAAGCGGCAGCTTTTTATTTCAATGAGGATTCACTTCTTATATATGGAGGTTATATGGAAGAGCAAAGTAAATTTTTGGAAATGTTGGAGGATATGAAAGAAATTGCCAGAGCCCAGGATAATCAATTGACCAGAGAGGAAATTAAGGATTATCTGGGGGATATGGAATTGTCGGAGGAGCAATGGCAGGCAGTTTATCACTATCTGGGAGCATGCAGGATCCGGGTTCCAGGTTATGAATATGTGGCGGAGGATGTGGACCGGGATAAAGCAGGCGGCTCTTTGGCAAAGAGTTCATCTGGCAAACAAAAGAGAAAAAAAGAATCGTCTCATAGTGGCGGAAAAAAGTCATCTGCAAAAACAGGAAAATCGAAAATACA
The DNA here is from genome assembly GCA_947174825.1 of uncultured Clostridium sp. Next base: position 1,865 of record CAMWKN010000386.1, on the reverse strand, counting down.
AATGCGTTACCAGCAAGATTTGCAAAGTCTTCCACCTGACCGCCAGAATGTACCTTTACAGGAAATTGAAAATTATCTGAAAGGAGATCAGCAATACCGAGATCAGATCATTGAAAGCAGATTGTATCAGGTGGTGGAGATCGCAGAACAATATAAAAAATATGCCATACCATTGGAGGAATTGATTGCAGAGGGAAATTTGGGTCTGCTGCATGGAATGGCGAAAGCGGAAGCAGATCGTGAACATCTGGTATTGTCGGAGGGAACTGTAGATGTTCCGGCATTTTTGAAACTGTTGGAGCAGGAAGTGATTACTGCCATAGAACAGTTGATTAATCAGGAAACGGAATCCAAAGGACAGGAAGCAGCCATGCTTGCCAAGACAAATTTGTTGCATGAATCCGCAAAATATTTGGCAGAGGAAAATGGAAAAGTTCCAACAGTGCAGGAATTGTCAGACTATACCCAGGTGCCTGTGGAAGAGATTCGTCAGATCATGGGGCTGTCTGAGGATGCAAAGCGAGTAGCTAAGAGTGAGAAGAAACTCTAAAATCGACAAAGCACTGTGGGTGCTTTGCCGAAGAGTTTCTACGGCTCGTACAGCATATATGCTGCTTACGAGCCTACTCACTCTGGAAGAATCCGCAAAGCGGATTCTTCTATCGAGTAAAACGGAGAAAAAGATAGGAGGCTGACAGAATGGGGACGATTCTGCAGGAGATAGTTAAACCTTTATTGGCATGGTATCAAAAGAATGCCAGGGTATTGCCGTGGCGGCAAGATCCTTCTCCATACCATGTGTGGCTGTCTGAAATTATGCTGCAGCAGACCAGGGTGGAAGCAGTAAAGGAGTATTATAGGCGTTTTCTGGATGCATTGCCTACGGTACAGGATCTGGCAGAGGTGGAGGAGGACGAGCTGTTAAAATTATGGCAGGGATTGGGCTATTATAACCGGGCACGTAATTTGCAAAAGGCGGCACAGGTTATCTGCACAGAATATGGTGGGAAGTTTCCGTCAGAATATCAGCAGTGGTTGGATTTGCCAGGAGTGGGCGAATATACGGCTGGGGCTGTTGTGTCCATGGCTTTTGGAAAGAAAAAGCCAGCGGTGGATGGCAATGTATATCGGATTTATACCAGATTGCAGGCAGATGGAACGGATATCACGAAAACAGATTTTAAGAGACGTGTCAGAGAAGAAATCCAGGATATTATGCCGGAGAATCCAGGGCAGTTTAATCAGGCGTGGATGGATCTGGGGGCGACGATCTGCCTGCCAAATGGAGCGCCTCTGTGTGATAGTTGTCCTCTGTCAGAAATCTGCCGTTCCCATCAGGAGGGAACCGAGCTATCCTATCCGGTGAAACCTGCCAAAAAACCCAGACGAATTGAAGAACGCACTGTTTTTTTGCTGGAATATGAGGGGAAATATCTGATCCAGAAACGACCGGAAAAGGGGCTGCTGGCAGGCTTGTGGGAATTTCCGGGACAGGAGGGACATCTGACACCGGAGCAGGTCAGCATAGGACTACAAGATCTTGGGGTGATTTGCGGGGACACTCCGGCAGGGATTGCGTTATTAGGGAAGGCGAAACATGTTTTTAGTCATGTGGAATGGCATATGATCGGTTATGCGGTTCATCTGTCAGCCATCACCGATCAACTTCGTGATACCGGGGTTTTTTCTTCCTTAAAAGAGCTTCGTGATATCTATAGTATCCCTTCTGCCTTTTCTTTTTATCTGGATTATTTGATGAATTCCATGGCATCATCCGCTTATAATGAAAAAAATATTTAAAAATAAACTACAAGAGTAGTTCTTAGAAAAAAGGCGATGTCCACTAAATTTATTTATTTTTTGTT
>CAMWKN010000385.1 GCA_947174825.1 uncultured Clostridium sp. | reverse complement strand
CACCATTACGCCACAGGGCATTTTGGGCTTGGCAGTGATTCCTCAGTATTCTCAGGATGATATTTTGCAATCTCAGCCGTACTATTTGTTGCTGGATGACATTCGTGATCCGGGAAATCTGGGGACCATGATCCGGACAGCAGAGGGTGCAGGCATGTCCGCTATCATTCTCAGTCAAAGTAGTGTGGATTTGTTCAATCCCAAGGTAGTGCGTTCCACCATGGGATCCATCTTTCGGATGCCATACTGTTATGTGGAGAGTTTGCCGGAGATCATACGACAGCTCCGGAAGCAGGGATGCCAGGTCTATGCCACTGCCATGGAGGGCAGTGTGGTATATGACGAACCGGATTATACCACAGGTGCTGCTGTGGTCATCGGCAATGAAGCCAATGGAATTTCCGATGCAGTATTTCATGAAATGCCTATAAATATCCGCATCCCTATGGGAGGACATTTGGAATCCTTGAATGCTGCCGTTTCAGCAGCGGTTATCATGTATGAGATCAATCGGCAGAGAACTTGAAAAAAAGACTGAAATAAGCTATAATGCATACAATTATCATATACAAATGATGTTATATAATTTAATGTTTCAGAATGGAGGAGTAGCATGGAACCATTTTCTTGGCTATTGAAGAGTGGTATGGAACCATTTTACTGGTTAATTATTCTAGTGGTTTTTCTGGTTATAGAAATTATTACCCTGGGGCTTACCACAATTTGGTTTGCTGGTGGCTCATTAATTGCCTTTGTTGCAGCTATTTTGCATTTTCCAGTATTAGCGCAGATTATATTGTTCCTGTTGGTATCGTTTATGATGCTGATTTTTACCAGACCGGTTGCAGAGCGTTATTTTAATGCCCATCGGGAGCAGACCAACGTTAACGGTATGATTGGGAAAGAGGCAAAAGTAACCGTGGAAATTGACAATTTTAATCAGACAGGTACTGTACTGTTAAATGGAGTTGAGTGGACCGCCAGAAGTATGGAAGACAAGAGTATTATACCGTCTGGCTCCCGGGTGGAAATTTGTCGTGTTGAAGGAGTCAAGGTATTTGTAAAAGAAACAGAAAACAACTAGTTATTATCCAGAAAGGAAGAGGTGTGATATGGAAGGAATTGGAGGATTTATTGTATTTGTTGTTATTGTGTTGATTGTGTTGGTGTCCTGCGTCAATGTGGTACCACAGGCAAAGGCTTATGTAGTAGAACGTTTAGGTGGATATCAGGCTACCTGGGATGTAGGAATCCATTTCAAAGTTCCGTTTATTGATAAGGTGGCAAGACGTGTGAATTTAAAAGAGCAGGTGGTTGATTTCCCGCCTCAGCCGGTTATTACCAAAGATAATGTTACCATGCGTATTGATACGGTTATTTTCTATCAGATTACCGATCCGAAGATGTATGCTTATGGTGTGGATAACCCTATTGTAGCCATTGAGAATCTGAGCGCAACCACATTGCGTAATATTATTGGTGATCTGGAATTGGATGAGACACTGACTTCCCGTGAAACCATCAATACCGAAATGCGTGCCTCCCTGGACGAGGCAACAGATCCATGGGGAATCAAGGTTAACCGTGTGGAATTAAAGAACATCATTCCTCCAAAGGAAATTCAAGATGCCATGGAGCGTCAGATGAAGGCAGAACGTGAGAAACGTGAGGCAATTCTCCGTTCTCAGGGAGAAAAGGAATCTGCCATTCTGGTGGCACAGGGTAATAAAGAAGCCGCTATTCTGGATGCGGAGGCTGAGAAACAGGCAGCAATCTTGCGTGCAGAGGCAAAGAAGGAAGCAACCATTCGTGAGGCAGAAGGTAAAGCAATGGCGATTAAAGCGGTACAGCAGGCAAACGCCGATGGTATCCGTATGTTAAACGAGGCATCTGCCAGTGAAGCGGTAATACAGTTAAAGAGTCTGGAGGCGTTTGCACAGGCAGCAAATGGTCAGGCAACCAAGATTATTATACCTTCTGAGATTCAAGGATTGGCAGGTCTGGCGAAGTCTGTTACAGAGGCTGCCAAATAAGTGTGTGATTGTTTGTGCCGATAGATGGTTGTTAGATTTACAGGAGAAGAATAGAATATGAGTCTTAATTTGACGGGAAGAAATTTTTTGACATTAAAGGATTTCAGTAAAGCAGAGATAGAGTATATGCTGCAATTGGCAGCGGATTTGAAGGAAAAGAAGAAACAGGGAATTCCGATCAATCATTATCAGGATAAAAACATTGTGCTGATTTTTGAGAAGACCAGTACCCGCACCCGTTGCTCTTTTGAAGTGGCAGCCCATGACATGGGAATGGGTGTAACCTATCTGGATCCCCAGGGATCCCAGATAGGCAAGAAGGAAAGTATTGCCGATACTGCCAGGGTATTGGGACGAATGTATGATGGTATCGAGTACCGTGGTTATGGACAGGAGATTGTGGAAGAACTGGCGAAACATGCCGGAGTACCGGTATGGAATGGTTTGACCAATGAATATCATCCGACACAGATGTTGGCAGATCTGTTAACCATTCAGGAGCATTTGGGACGGTTAGAGGGTGTCCGTTTTGTCTATATGGGGGATGCCCGTTATAACATGGGTAATTCTCTGATGATTGCCTGTGCTAAGATGGGAATGCATTTTACAGCATGTACTGCCAAAGAGTATTTTCCGGATCAGGCATTGGTAGAGTTATGTCAGGGATATGCGAAAGAATCTGGCGGTTCTGTTACTTTGACAGAGGATGTATCCACTGGAACGAAGGATGCAGATGTAATTTACACCGATGTATGGGTTTCCATGGGAGAGCCGGAAGAGGTATGGAAGGAGCGGATTGATGCATTATCTCCTTACCAGGTGAATCAGGCAGTGATGGATAATGCAGGATCACAGGCGATCTTTATGCACTGTTTGCCGGCATTCCATGATCTGGGAACCGGAATCGGACGAGAAGTGTATGAGAAATATGGTTTACAGGAGTTAGAGGTTACAGATGAAGTATTTGAATCAGAGCGGTCTGTTGTCTTTGATGAGGCAGAAAACCGTATGCATACGATTAAAGCGGTTATGGTAGCAACACTAGGTGAAAGGGAATGAAAGGGCAAATATTAAAAATGCTTCGGGAAGCCGGAGAGGATTATGTGTCTGGCCAGTCTCTGTGTGACTACCTGGGGATAAGCAGGCAGGCAGTATGGAAAAATATCGGACAGTTAAAAGAATATGGTTACGAAATCGAGTCGGTGTCTGGCAAAGGGTACCGACTCGTCGCAAGACCGGATAAACTATATGGACCGGAAATGGAGAGTTATCTGTCCCCGGATGATTTTTGTAAGCGGATAGAGTGTCACGATTGTATTGATTCCACCAATATC
>CAMWKN010000384.1 GCA_947174825.1 uncultured Clostridium sp. | reverse complement strand
GCTTTGGAAGAATACGGTGGATCTGTTCCGTACCTTGGATATTCCGGTGCGTACTCTGGAATGTTGCTCTGGCGATCTGGCAGACCTGAAAGTGAAATCCATTGATGTGGAGGCATGGTCTCCACGGCAGCAGAAATATTTTGAGGTGGGCAGCTGTTCTAATTTGGGAGATGCCCAGGCGAGACGTTTGCAGATCCGAATTCGTAAGGAAGATGGCAGCAAATACTTTGCCCATACCTTGAATAATACGGTGGTAGCACCACCACGTATGCTGATTGCATTCCTGGAGAATAACCTGCAGGGGGACGGCAGTGTGGCGATTCCGGAAGCATTGAGACCGTATATGGGTGGTCAGGAACGGATTGAAGTGAAGTAGAATAGTGGATTGAGTTATGTGAAAGGGAGCATATCAGATGAGGAAATCGGATATGCTCCCTTTTTACAAAATATTTCGAAAAAGGATTAAGAGGTAAAATATGAGTATTTCAAATATGATTGAAAAAATTAGAAAAAAACCGGGATTGTATATTGGAGGCAATAATATCACTGCTTTATGGCATTTTCTAAATGGATATAGATTTGGTCAAGAAAGTTGTGCTACGAAGTGTGATAATGTGTTGCTTCCGTTAGATTTTAAATTTATGGATGAATTTACAAGAGTTCAATTAAATTGCAGAAATAGTTTGGGCTGGTGCCATAATATACTTGATTTTTGCAATGGTGATGAGGAAAAGGCTATTGATAAATTTTTTGAACTATATGATGAATTTAACCAGATAGGGATGAAGGGGTATTGGAAAGCTGTTTTGAATGAGCAGAATATTCGCTGGAATAATAGCATGGAACATGGATATGCTGTTATAGAGAATAGAAAAGAACCGATATTCAAGAATCCCTCCGTTGTTTATTTCGTTGCATTGACAATTCCTGCATATATACTAGTCATAGAAACCTCAGAACGTGTTCGGGTTGATCCTGAGTTGTTTTCAGATAAGAAGGTAAATGAACAGTTAGGAACACCATTCTGCCCGGAAGCCTACTTTGGCAAAAGTGTTTCATGGGAAGAATATACTGTTTCTGATAATTTAGAGTTTGAGAAAAATAAAACTATAAAATGGTATTCATTTTAGTCAAATAATCTTTTGGAAGATAAGGTATGGCGCGCTCATTTTGTTAAAGTAGGGTAATAATTTTTACTCTCCCTTATATTCCACCCAATCCCCATCCACCAGTATCTCTAATTCTCCCCATTGAGGATTATTTTCGTTTCTTCCTTTTACTCTGATAGGTAAGAAAGCATCATGCTGGCAATCCGGCAATGGATCCTCTAACATCATCCATCCTGTTTCATCAATAAGTTCCTGCCATTCCTCCATAGCACTGTCTTTGTCAGGATACCAACTGTCAAAGGAGCATTGTACGGCATCTCGGCTGGTGTATTGATAGACAAAAGTTTCCTGCTTCATTTCATGAACCATGATTTTGTAGATCTTATCGTGTTTATTAACTGACAATGGTTTTTTCAAGTGTGCATACATTCTCATTTTGTCATCCCCCTTAACTTTAATTCAAATAACCCTCCCTCAAAATATATGTTCCTACCCGAATCGTCTTGATAGAATGATACTTGTTCAGTTCCAATCTGCTCAAATCCCAATGAATGCAGCAGATTGATAGATGGTGTATTGTTCATGGCAGTTCCAACAGTCAATCTCTTGACACCCATATCAGAAAACAGACCAATGAGAGCCTGGTAACTTTCTTTTGCATATCCCTTTCCATGATAATCTGAATGGAAACAATATCCGCTATCATAGCTATTACTGGTATCATGAAAATCAATATAACCAATCACTTCATCTGCCAGGCAGACAGCGAAAAATAAGTGTTTTTCATTTTTTATAAAAGTTATAGCATATTTATATGGAAACTGCAAATTGGTTCTCAGCGCGTATTCTGGTTGCGTGACATCATTGCCAGTAATGTGATATGATATAAAAATATTAGGGAGGTCTTAATGATGGAAGACAATAATTTATTATTTTACAATGAATATGAGAAATTTTATACCATGACAGCCCAGTCAGACGTATTCCGTAAGTTTTGTGAGAAAGCCTTTGGAGAGGATTTATCCCAGGATGGTTTTAGTGATATTTGGCAGATTGACAGGATATTGAAATATGTACCACAGCAGAAGGAAGCACATATTTTGGACATTGGCTGTGGAAATGGGAAAATGCTGGGATATTTGCAAAAGAAAACAGCTGCTTTCATTCATGGATTTGATTATTCCAGGAAAGCCATTGAAACAGCCAGGCAGTTATTTCCGTCCCATTCAGATTTCAGGGCAGGGGTGATTGGGCAGGTGGATTATCCGGATGATTCTTTTGACGTGATAGTTTCTATGGATAGTATGTATTTTGCCAATGATATGGGGCGATTTGTGGGGCAGCTATGGAAGTGGCTGCGTCCGGGCGGCACTTTTTTCTGTGGCTATCAGGAGGGAGATGTCATGCCTAAAACGGATAGTGCGGACAACTCAGAACTGGCAAAGGCTTTTCGGGACAACGGGATTGCTTTCCAGGTCACTGATATTACGAAAGAGTGCTATGAATTGCTAAAGCGGAAACGGGAAGCAGCAATACTGTATCAGGAAGAATTTCTTCAGGCGGGAGAAAAGGATTGGCATGATTTGCTCTTGATGCAGACAGAATGTACCTGTGAGCCATTTGAACATTTTCAGAAAAAAATGTCCCGTTATATTTTTGTGGCAGAAAAATGAGGTAGATTATGTTATAAAATGATCTACCTCATTGCCTCCTGCATCTTCTCAATCGGCTCTGTATATTCTACAAATTTCCCATCATATATGATATGCAGCAAATCATCGGTAATGCGCATGGCTTTCGCAATCAATCCCATACTTAGAATGCCTTGCTCCATGGCATCTGCAAATTCGTCCATATCCAAGACCTCCACCTGACCATCCGGATACACCAAAACATCAATCAACAGATCCAAGAATGTATAAGTATTGGTTTCTGCATTGTACTCGGTTTCGATGATATCGCAATACCAGTAAACCATTTGACCAGCATTGTCAAATACCTTGCTGACTTTGATACCCTTGTCAATGAAATAGGCAGAGATTCCCCGTGAAATATCCCGGCGTGGTTTGAGGACGTCCCAACTGGTTATAATAAGATCGTTTGATGCAGACAGAATTAAATCATCCTTTAATTCTACCGTTTCATCAGGAATGAATCGCTTGCGATACAGGATCGGATGATTCATATGGACCGCCCCCTTTCGGATGAATGTTGCTTGACAAGATTTGTACAATGTAAGATTTGTGATAGATTGTTTCAAATAATAAAAT
>CAMWKN010000383.1 GCA_947174825.1 uncultured Clostridium sp. | reverse complement strand
AAAAATGATTATTCATCCGTCCTGACTGAGAAAAAGATCCGCAAGTTGCTGATTGTTCCAAAGAAAGCAAAAATTACAATAAAATATGGAAAGACTTTCTACAAAAAATCTTTTGGTGCTACCCTGATTCCCGTTGAAGTATATGAAGGCGGAAAAAAAGTTGCGGGTGCAAGCTTCTTTGTAAAAGACGGTGAACTGGGATGTAATGTTGGTCAATACGGCGCCTACGATTAGAGGGATTTTTAATTTAAGTAACCCCCATAAGAATGGATCGGAATGTGATGGAGAAATGTTATGAGATTAAGACCTTTTATATTAAGTTCTGATTTTGATGAAATTAAAAATTGGATTTCAGATGAGAGAACACACGCTATGTGGTGTGCTAATCTTATTAAATATCCCATTGAAAAAGAAAATTTTGACAATGTAATGTTGAAAGCAGCATCCATGTTTTGCGATAGTCCATATGTTGCAACTACAGATGATGGAAAAGTAGTAGGATTCTTTTGCTATTCCGTGAATTTAAGTACAAATGAAGGCATGCTTAAATTTGTAATAGTTGATCCTTCACAACGAGGAAAAGGATTAGGAAAAGTAATGTTACAACTGGCCATTGAATACGCTTTTAATATAACTAAGGTAGATGCCGTTCAGCTCAATGTTTTTCCAGAAAATATAAGGGCACAAAAGTGTTATCAAAGTGTTGGCTTTGTAGTGAGAAAGACAGATGTTGATGCATTTAGTTTTAATGAGGAATCTTGGGGCAGATGTAATATGGTAATAAAGAAATAGGAACAAAAATATAGCCCTTCTAAGGCATTGACAAAATCCGATTCTTATATACTCTCTTCATAAATATGATAGAAACCAGCACAGACAAAACTTCCGCAATGACAAAAGTCATCCATACAAGCCAAGTACCACACAGATTAGATAATACCATTTCAGCAAATACATAAGCAACAGGGATCACAAATAAAAACTGTCTGCATACAGATATGATCAGCGATTCCAGACCACTATCCAATGCCTGGAAAATACCTTGAAATGCAATATTCGCACCTGCAAACATATAGCTGATAGAAATAATCCGCATCGCGCCGATACACAAGGCTTTTGTCTCTCCGGATAATCCGAAAATACCTGCAAAAGGTTCTGCCAATAGTTCCAGTCCTACAAATCCAATCAGCATAATTCCTAAGGTGTATAGCAAACCATGTTTTACTCCATCTTTTACACGTTCCTTGTTTCCCATACCGTGATTAAATGACACAATCGGTGTTATAGCATCCCTAAAACCGAAAGCTGCAAACAAAATAAACTGCTGTATCTTATAATATAATCCGTAAGCAGTAACTACATTTTCTCCAATACGAACCAAAATGACATTTAAAAGATAGGTCATAACAGACATCAGAGCCTGTGCAATAATAGCGGCAAATCCAATGGAATAAATTCGTTTAATCAATTTTCCGGAGGGGCTCATGTAAGAAAGATTATTTTTAATCTCCTTATTTGCTTTCAAATGCAAAACCATTCCACACAAAGCGGATGAGATTTGTCCGATTACGGTAGCATAGGCGGCACCTTTTACTCCAAATTCTGGACAGCCCAGCCATCCATAAATCATTATCGGATCAAGCACAATATTGATTACTGCACCTGTGATCTGTGCAATCGTGGAATACATACTTTTTCCGGTAGCCTGCAACACTTTTTCGTACAAAGAAAAATATAAAATACCAAATGACCAAACACAACAAATTTGCAAATATTCGGTTGCCATTTCTGTAATAACAGGATTCTTTGTCTGTGATGCGATATAACTTTCTGTTCCCAACAATCCAAATAATAAGAACACAGCGTAAATAACAGCCATTAAAAACACACCGTTTCCAGCGGTTTGACTGGCTTTTTCCATATCCCCCTGTCCCAGACATTTTGCAAGGAGTGCATTAACACCTACGCCGGTTCCGATGCCAATGGCTACCATCAGCATCTGTACTGGAAATGCTAATGTCAAAGCGTTTAGCGCCATTTCTCCTGTTCCCTTTATATTTGCTACAAAGGCACTATCCACAATGTTATACACCGCTTGTAACATCATGGAAATAATCATAGGTACACCCATATTTAGCATTAGCTTGTTTATGGGCATAACAGCCATCTTATTATTTTTTGCAGTTTGCTCGCTCATTTACCTGTCCTCCTTTAGGACAAAAAATGCGTGTAATCTTTGTAGTAAAACTACATTAGATTACACGCATTGATATCTGCCGGACTTACATCTATTGATTACACTGTTTTCTTTTTAACAATACAGATTCTAACACATTTCAAAAATTTTTGTAAGTGTTTTTTGATTTTTTGTTTCAAATATTTTTCATTACCATTCACATTCCATTTTTTGACAGGATAATTTTCTGTTATCCATTAAATTATACATTTCTACCTACTGTATTTGTCTGTTAGTGGATATCTCCTATATCTTTAATTCCAAACAGTTCCCAAAACTCTTCATTGCTATGTTTTTTGTATTCGTAATAGGAGTTGTTAGTCTTATATACCGAATAGCTGTCGGTTGCCGGAAATACTTTGCCGCAAACTCCGTCTTTCCGTTTCAGATACATCATATGATAAAATGGGCATGCAGAGGCGCCTTCTATTTTTACCGGATTGGAAAAATGATCTTCTATCCATTGCAGTTTTTTGGCATCTGTAATAATATATTCCTTTCCGTTTGCATAAAAGGAAACTTCACTTAAATTCCGGATCTCTTTTGGCTTAAAAAATTCACAGGAACCATAAGGTTTGTAAAATAATGGGCGATACCTTATGCCATTATCGTCTTCATACCAATATACCAGATCACCGATTGTCGCACCGTTACATTGGATTTCACTTTGGTTCGTTTTTTCCCATTTCTCTCTGTCATATAGATTATCTGGCAAGTGATAATCCAGGTATCGTAATTCCCCAGTATCAACAGAATATTGATACATCTTTTTTTCGTCACTAATGACATGCAAGTAAACAGTTTTTCCGTCTTCTGAGGCATTGATGGAGCAGTAATGGTCTCCCTGTGTCATATTACAGCCAATTTCCTCTAAGTTAAGAGAACGTACAATTTCTTCTTTTTCTTTGGAATAGATAAAAAGACCAAAGTATCCGGAAAATATCATTCTGCTATCGTCTTCATAACAAATAAACGGTGCATCGGCGCCCCAAATATCTGTTATTTCATATTCTGCTTCTTTTGCGGAAATCATTTCTTCCTGTTTCGTCTGTTTTGAAGCGACTGGTTTCTCTTTTGCAGGATTTTTCTCCGTCTCCATGGCATCTGTAAATGCAGCAACTCCTACTGTACATAAAAGCAGCAGTAATAAAATA
>CAMWKN010000382.1 GCA_947174825.1 uncultured Clostridium sp. | reverse complement strand
TAATATACCAGCTTATGTTTCTCCAATTTATAACATGTATCTGGATGTTGCAGAGAAAGTGAAAGATCAAGGTGTAACAGTTGAGCAATTAAGTAAAATGACGAATAATCATACTTATGTTATTACTACAGCTGTTAATGCAAAAAGTAAAGATATTAATTACTATATTGATGTGTTAGGTCAGTTTGGTGGTGATGCATGGAAGGAACTGGCTAAACAATGTCCATCTATAGCAGATTATATTAATGAACTGGGCGATCATGCTATGCAAATTAATTCCTTTTTGGGGTTAAATATAGCCGATCTTCCTACAATACCTTTTATTGGGGGAGCTGCATTAACTTTAAGTGTATTGATACCAGTTTTATCTGTAATTACACAGATTATTTCTATGAAGCTGAGTATGGCATCACAGCCGGCAATGGATCCAAACAACCCAACAGCTGCTTCTATGAAAACCATGAATAATGTAATGCCATTTGTATCTGGTGCTATGTGTTTCATGTTCCCAATTGGTGTGGGAATTTACTGGGTGGCTGGTAATGTCTTTCGTATTTTTCAGACTTTACTCATTAATATGTATTTTAAGCGATTAGATATGGACGATATGATTGCAAATAATATTGAGAAATCGAAAGCAAGATATGAAAGAATGGGTATTGATCCAAATAAGGTATTTTCAGATGTGTCCAAGCAGAAGACAAGTAATATTGATGTTAAGAAGAATACAAATAAATCAAAAAAAGAGACAGCATCGCAGAAGGCAAATAAACGAGCAGCTGATGTAAATTATAAGGGAAATACAAATAAAAAGTATAAAGAGGGAAGTATCGCAGCATATGCTAATATGATGGCAAGGGATCGTGAATCGGAAAACAAGAAAAAGTAATAGGTGTATGGTTAGGAGGTAATATTATGGCAGAATGGAAAGAATATACAGCAAAAACAGTAAATGAGGCATTAACAAATGCAGTTGTTCAATTAGAAACAACTAGTGATAAATTAGAGTATGATATTATTGAAAAAGAGACTACGGGTTTATTGGGACTTTTTAGCAAACCAGCTAGAATTCGTGCAAGAGTAAAGGATTCTCTACCAGATATTGCTACTGAATTTCTGAATCAGGTATTTCAGGCAATGGATATTACAGCAGAAGTTAAAATTGATATAGATGAAGAAGAAAATATCATGAATATTGATATGAGTGGCAGTGAGATGGGAATATTGATTGGTAAGCGTGGAATTACTTTAGATTCTTTGCAGTATTTGGTTAGTTTGGTAGTAAATCGGAATACCGAAAATTATGTCAAGATTAAATTGGATACGGAAAATTATCGTGAAAGAAGAAAAGAGACTCTGGAAAATCTGGCACATAATCTGGCACATAAAGTAAAAAGAACACATCGTTCGGTTTCTCTGGAACCAATGAATCCATATGAGAGAAGAGTCATTCATTCCGCTTTGCAGAAAGATAAATATGTGGAAACCCACAGTGAAGGGGATGAGCCGTATCGTAAGGTAGTGATTACCTTGAAACCTGGTGTAGATACCGGTTATGAAAGACGGGATAAATATTCTTATGGAAATGGTCGTTCCTATGGTAGAGGAAATAGAGGATATCGTAGAAAGAATGATTATTATAAGAAAAATTATAATGATAATTATTCCTCATCAGAAGAAACAACAGAAGCAGCATCTACAGATAGTACATCTGAAGAAGAGTAAAGAATGGGAAAATTATAATATCATGTTTTTATGATTTGTTGATTATAGGAAACATTGAAATTTGAACTGATATATATGAAACAATTATAATTGGAAAGGGGCTGGTATAGTCCCTTTCTTGCGCTATAGGAAATGATGTAAATGTCGCTCATGCGACGCATTTGTGGCGCTAGAGTTTCGCATGCGAAACTCTTTGTTTTTTGAAAAATCGGAGTGAATATGTTCGCTTTATTAAGTGATAAAAATTTTATGGAAAGGCAGGTAATGGGAATGACGGATCAGGATACCATTGTTGGAATCGCCAGTGGAATGGGTGGTAGTATAGGAATTATTCGTGTTAGTGGCAGTCAGGCATTTTCTATTACCAGTTCTATTTTCCGTAAAAAAAACAGTGTGCTATGTGATGAAAATTATTTAGAAAAACAGTCAAGTCATACCATTCATTATGGTTTTTTGATTAATGAAGATGGTAGTGTATTGGATGAAGTGATGCTGTTGTTAATGAAAGCCCCATCCACCTATACACGGGAAGATGTGGTGGAAATTGATTGTCATGGTGGAGATTTTATTATTCAGAAAATTTTGAAGAGATTACTGCATGCTGGCGCAAGATTGGCGGAACCGGGAGAATTTACAAAACGTGCTTTTTTAAATGGAAGGATTGATTTATCCCAGGCAGAAGCAGTCATGAAATTAATTTCTTCTAAAAATGATTTTGCATTGCATAGTGCAGTCAATCAGTTAGAAGGATCAGTTTCAAAGTATATCGAAGAAATTCGCCAGAAAATCTTATATGATATGGGCTATATTGAAAGCGCTTTGGATGATCCGGAGCATTATGATTTAGATGGATTTTCTGAAAAATTGGAGAAAACGACAGCAGAAGAAATAAAACAGTTACAGGAATTATTGTCAAAATTCGAAGATGGCAGAATGAAATCAGAGGGAATTAATACCATAATTATTGGAAAACCCAATGCTGGAAAATCTTCTTTGATGAATTTATTATTGGATGAGGAACGTGCTATTGTGACAAATATTGCAGGTACTACCAGAGATGCATTAGAGGAAACAGTACGTCTGGGAGATCTAATTTTGAAATTGGTGGATACAGCAGGCATTCATGAAACCGATGATCCGGTGGAAAATATTGGTGTCCAAAAAGCAGTACAGTATATGGATCATGCTGATTTTATCTTGTTTTTAGTGGATTCCAGCGTGCCCCTATCAGAGGCAGATGAGCAAATTATTCAATTGATTCATGATAAAAAAGGTGTTATTCTATTGAATAAGGCTGACTTAAAGGAAATGGTTAGCGAAAAAGAAATACAAAATAAATTACCTTGGAATTGTATTTCTTTTTCTAATGAGACAAAAGAGGGACTGACAGAATTGGAAGATTATTTGAAACATTCTTTTTTACAGGGAGAGATTACTTATAATGATCAGATTTATTTAACTAGTGTTCGACATCGGGATGTGGTGGAGCAGGCTTGTAGTAGTTTAAATCATGTTTTGTCAGCTATTAAAGATGGTATGCCAGAAGATTTTTTTACCATTGATATGATGGATGCTTACCAGAAATTGGGATTGATTAATGGGGAAACTGCTTCTGAAGATTTGGTTAATAAGATATTTCAGGAATTTTGTATGGGAAAATAGATATTATTGTGT
>CAMWKN010000381.1 GCA_947174825.1 uncultured Clostridium sp. | reverse complement strand
CAACTATACAATTGTATTTTTTCATGTCCATTTCCTTTCTTATAGAATCAACTCTGGTTCATTTTCTATAACAAATTAGCAATTCGTTCTCTGTACACACGCTGCCACCTTCCTGTGACTAATATCAAATACATCCAATGTCTAAAACACTCCGGTTCCATCAAATATGGTAATCTCTTTCAAGCATCCCTCAAGCAGCTTTAATGCCTCTTCCGTTCCAATTTCCTTAAGTTTCTCAAACTCCTCTTCCTTCAACGGAACCAGCCAAAGTAAATTAATCTTATCTCCCATAAAATCAGGATAAGACGGGGCATCTATCTGAGGCAACAGTCTGGAATCCAAAAGCCACACAGCACTAAACTCTTCTATCACATTGCAGGGTATGGTATGTCCATGTGCCAGAAAGCTTATTTCATACCAAGGAATATTGGATATGGATGAAATATAGGAATACATTCTCTTACATATTTCTCTCTGATTCTCCGATGCCGCAAATCCTAGTTCTATTCTCCGAAAATCCGATGTTTCCTGCTGAAAATACTGCTCTATCTGTGGCATGGGCAACAAGCTAACCCCTGCGGTAATACCATAATGTACGCCATTTCGTACACCGGAAATCAAAGCTTTTGGCGGAAATTTTCCACCGTCGATTGCATAATATTGCTCATACTTTCCAAAAAAGTTCTCCAATACCTGCATATGCATCTGTTGCACTTCTTCCCAATAGTTCCCCTCAAAAAAATTCCAAAACTCCCGGCTTTTAGATACTCGGATTCCCAACGCTTCCTCCGCCTGAGTCAATTCCCAGGCATAGGGCGCCGTCCCCAAAGCATATCGAGAATATCCATTAAATCCCTGATAACCACTCCATCCGGGAATTACACAAATCAACGTATCTCCTTCTAAAAGCGCCGCCCCGTCTCCCTCCTCAAACCAGACGATGGACAATTTCTCCCGGTTCAGCCGCATCCCTTCTGGATTATGCTTCACATATTTTGCTGGCATAGCCGGTGCCATACCGTTTTTCATTGCATCTGTAGAGACTTTGTCCGGTGCTTTTCCTACATTACAGATCCAACAGGATTTTATCACCCTCTCTTCCCCCAAATGAACCCAGAGATAAAAATAACAGCAGGTGTCACTCTCCTCCACAAATGCCTGTATCTGGCAGCTTGGAGACCAGCTTTCCGCTAAAATAATCGGTTTTGACGCTTTCTTCTTTTTTCCGAACATACGGCTCTCCTTATGGTATCTTTTATTTGGTAATCATATCGTAATTATCATTGTATCACTTCTCTTACTATCCTAAATTACCAGACTTGCCATTACTGATATTATAGGCACCAAACTGACATATATAGTACATTTGAGTTTACCACATTTCATTTATTTACTCAAACCAAATCTTTAGCAAACTGATATCACCGGAAAAAAATAGGATTGATTATTGATTTTTCATACTATCCAGTTAAATTCAGTATACTAATCAGCCCATCTATCCTCATAAAATTTTGCATACAAATAACCCATTGAAGCATATTTAATAATGCCCCAATGGGTATTTTTTTATAATAATATATTCTTGAATACCTCTCCTATTTGCGATCATGGGTATCTGATGATTCTAGATCTTACTTTGATAATTTTCTAATTGATGGAACACTCCGACAACATTCACAACATTATCTTTCACAGAAAAAACAACTACATAATCCATCTGTGGTACAATCGCTTCATAATAACCTTTGTTCAATAAATATGTATCTCTGCTAAGTGGAAATTGCAGAGGATTTTCTTCTAAACGTTCATACACCTTTTCCATTCCATTCAACAAATGCAAGGCAGCTTGTTCACTCTTTATGCGGTACAGTAAATGATGTACCAGATTATCCAGCAATTCATCCGCATGTTCTGTAATAATCAGCTTATATGCCATATTTCGCCCTCATTCCTGCCAACGCTGTTTTAGCATCCTTTATCTGACCATTTTCTATTTGTTTTTCTGATATTTCAATATCTTGATACATAGATAGCCGTCGCATGGTATCCTCGTATGTCTCCATACTCATGATTACCATATCCCCATATCCATTTTTGGTAATATAAATCGGTTCTTCTGCCTTATGGCACATATCAGAAATTTCCGATGTATTCTTCAAGTCTTTAATAGGTATAATCTGTGGCATTAGTATCCCTCCTCTCTGGATAAATTATACCATAATTATCCCATCATCTCAACCATATTATATTCTTCTAGAATTTCAAAAAACCTCCATTATTTATGATACGGTTCTCCATTAATAATCCGAAATCCCCGATAAATCTGCTCCAACAACACCACCCGCATCAGCTGATGGGGAAAGGTCATCTGAGAAAAGCTCAAACGTTCCTCTGCCTCCTGCAACAGTTTCTGATCCAGTCCAATGGATCCGCCAATCACAAAAATAATATGACTCTTTCCACTGATACACAGTTTCTGTAGCTTGTCCGCAAATCCCTCGGAAGTAGTCTGTCTGCCATCAATTGCCAGAGCGATTACGTACCCTCCATCTTTTATGTAACGTCGCAACCGCTCCCCTTCCTTTGCTCGTATCAAATCTTCCTCATGTTCGCTTGCCTGATCTGGTGTCTTTTCATCTGCTACTTCCAAAATCTCCAGTTTACAATATCTGCTTAATCGCTTTACATATTCCTGAATTGCTGCAGTAAAATACTTCTCTTTAATTTTTCCTACGGCAAGTATTGTAATTTTCATATTATTGAATCCTCTTTTTTCCCAAGTTTTTTCTATCTCTGCCCTCCAATTGCTAAACTAACACATAGGGCACGATCAATTTTTTTAAGTATTTCTTCATCCAAGTGGCAGACTTTTTCCCGTAACCTGGACTTATCAATGGTTCGGATCTGTTCTAATAATATGACAGAATCCCTGCTAATATCATATTTATCCACTTCTAATGAAATATGGGTTGGCAATTTTGCCTTATTCATTCTGGATGTAATGGCCGCACAAATTACTGTCGGGCTGTGCCGGTTCCCCATATCATTCTGTATAATCAGGACTGGTCTGATACCACCCTGTTCGGATCCCACCACCGGGCGCAGATCCGCAAAAAATATGTCTCCACGTTTTATAATCAAAACGTTCACGCTCCATTTCTTTATTTATTAAACCGGTTCTTTCCTATCTTTACCAATTTTTTCCGAAGTATTCGTAAACGTTTCTTTTTTCTTTCTTTTCTTGTCAAATCAATGAAAACTACAACTAAGCCACTCTTGCTCCAACTCTGTTACCAGGTTCAACATCCGTTCATTAATTTTTCCTTTAAAACATATCTGGTCAAAACGTAGGATAATAGTCTCTGGTACCAACAATCTCCCCTTGACGATAGTATACCCG
>CAMWKN010000380.1 GCA_947174825.1 uncultured Clostridium sp. | reverse complement strand
ACCATGTATCGTGTTTATTGACGAGATTGATGCTGTGGCGCGAAAACGTGGCTCTGGTATGGGCGGCGGTCATGACGAGCGTGAGCAGACTTTGAATCAGATGCTGGTGGAAATGGATGGTTTCGGTGTCAACGAGGGAATTATCGTGATGGCGGCAACCAACCGTGTGGATATTTTGGATCCGGCTATTTTGCGTCCTGGTAGATTTGACCGCCAGATTGCGGTGGGCAGACCGGATGTGCGTGGCAGGGAGGAGATTCTTGCAGTACACGCCAGAGGAAAGACCATGGGAGATGATGTGGATCTCAAGAAAGTGGCACAGACTACCATTGGTTTTACCGGAGCAGATTTGGAAAATCTCTTGAACGAGGCAGCAATTGCCTGTGCCAAAGAGGGAAGATCTTTTCTATGTCAGGAAGATATTGACAAGTCCTTTATCAAGCTGGGGATCGGTAAGGAAAAGAAAAGTCGTATTATTTCTGAAAAGGATAAGAAGATTACCGCTTATCACGAAGCAGGACATGCGATTCTGTTCCATGTGCTGCCGGATGTGGGACCGGTGCATATTGTATCCGTGATACCTACTGGCTTAGGGGCCGCTGGTTATACGATGCCGATTCCGGAAAAAGATGAAATGCATATGACACGGGGCAGAATGTTGCAGGATATTACAGTCAGTCTGGGTGGTCGGATTGCCGAATCTTTGATTTTCGATGATGTGACAACAGGAGCTTCTCAGGATATCAAGCAGGCAACGTCTCATGCCAGAGATATGGTTACCAAGTATGGATTTGCGGAGTCTGTGGGTATGATTAATTATGCTGGTGAAGATGAAGTATTTGTGGGCAGAGACTATGGACAGATCAGCCGCAATTACAGTGAAGAGGTAGCAGGCAAAATTGATGAAGAGGTCAAGAAGATCATTGACGAGTGCTACGAGCGCGCGGAGAAGATTCTGAAGGATCATATGGATATTTTGCATAAATGTGCGGATCTGCTGATGGAAAAAGAGCGAATTGACCGTGCAGAGTTCGAGGCATTGTTTTTGGAAGAAGGCGAAAATACCATTGAACCTGCAGTGAGTGAAGATTCTGATAGCGAGACTATTGATGCAGTGGAAGAAGAGGACACCAATAGTGAAACGTCTGGCGTTGCAGAGGATTCCGATGTAGCAGAGTCAGAGACAGAAGATTCCGAGTAATCTTTAGTATTATTCAAATCATACAAAAAACGTCCGGTTTTTCGAAACTTTTTTGAAAAACCGGGCGATTTCCATTTTTTACTAAAAAATTTGCACAAAAACTAGAAGATTTTTTTGTGAACTTTGTGCACACTTGAGGAAAGAGCACTGCTATACTAATCATCGTAAACCCCAATACATTATATAGTTTTTGCTACACCCCATAAGTAACAAAAATACCTTCTCCAGAAGAGAAATCATGACAGCGTCGTGGTTTCTCTTCTACTTTTAAACGAACGACAGCTTCTTCTTGCATAGATTGGGGAAATGGGGTAAAGTAGTATTCGTACAGTGATAGCCGTGGTGGTTTATGCAGAGCAAAACAGGAAAGCTATTGTATTAGAATAACAGGTATGGAGGAAGACAGAATGCAGGAAGTGAATTTATATAACACATTGACGAAGAAGGTTGAATTATTCCGTCCCAACGAAGAGGGAAAGGTTAAGATGTATACCTGTGGACCGACTGTATACCATTTTGCGCATATTGGCAATCTGCGCAGCTATATTATGGAAGATGTTTTGGAGAAATATCTGCGTTATGCCGGTTATGATGTCAAGAGAGTAATGAATATTACAGATGTAGTACATTTGACCAGTGATGCAGACAGCGGTGAAGACAAGATGCTTCAGGGAGCAAAGCGCGAGCATAAGAGTGTGATGGAGATCGCTGAATTTTACCGCAATGCCTTTTTTGCAGATTGTGACCGTTTAAATATCAAGACGCCGGATGTGGTAGAACCTGCTACCAACTGTATTTCGGAGTTTATTCATATGATTGAGCAGTTAATTGAGGATGGATATGCTTATGTGGCCGGAGGCAATGTGTATTTTGATACATCAAAGTTACAGGAATATTATGTATTGTCCAATCAAAATGAGGAAGAATTGATGGTGGGTGTGCGTGATGATGTAGAGGAGGATGAGAATAAGCGCAGCAAGACGGACTTTGTGCTGTGGTTTACCAAGTCCAAGTTTGATGACCAAGAGTTAAAGTGGGACAGTCCTTGGGGTGTGGGATATCCAGGATGGCATATTGAATGCTCCTGCATCAGTATCAAGCATTTAGGGGAGCAGTTAGACATTCACTGTGGTGGGGTAGATAATATCTTTCCGCATCACACTAACGAGATTGCCCAGAGCGAGTCTTATCTGGGACATAAATGGTGCAATTACTGGTTTCATGTACAGCATTTGAATGACAAGCGAGGTAAAATGAGTAAATCTGCAGGAGGATTTTTGACGGTATCCTCCCTGGCGGAGAAAGGATACGATCCTTTGGTATACCGGATGTTCTGCTTACAGTCCCATTACCGGAAACCACTGGTTTTTAGCTATGAAGTATTGGATAATGTGAAGATTGCTTATGAAAAGCTACAAAATCGGGTTTCAACGTTAGCGGTGGATGGTGAGACAGAACCGGAGAAGATGGCAGATTACCGGGAACAGTTTGCTGAGGCAATGGGCAATGATATCAATACATCTCAGGCTTTGACCGTATTGTACGATGTTCTCAAGGCGGATATGAATGATGCCAGTAAGCGTGTCTTGATCGAAGAATTTGAACAGGTGCTTTCTCTGGGACTGTTCCGGGAGACGGGGGAGGCACAGGAGGCAGACGCAGAACTGACTGCCTGGATTGAGGAGAAGATTGCAGAACGAAAAGAGGCAAAAAAAGCGAAAGATTTTGCGAAAGCTGACGCCATCCGTCAAGAGTTGTCTGACAGGGGAATTGAGGTAAAAGATACGAGAGAGGGAACGGTTTGGAGTTTTCGTTAAATAGGTAAGAATCAGAATGGAATCGATGCACTGGCAGGGAAAGTCAGGGATCGATTCCATTTTTGTTCTGATTGTGGGAATGGACTAGGTTGAAAAATTTTAAAATTTTTTTATTTGTTGCGGCGGTTTTTGTCTGAAGACTGGTAATAGATATTATGAAAGCATAAGATATTCGTTAACGCAGCTTATATATAGAGAGGAGAGACATGACAGAGGAGATATTATTAGAAGCACTGCAAAATCGTCCCAAAGATGGAATCCGTATGCTGACAGAGCAGTATGGTGGTCTGGTCTATGCTTTGACCTGGAGACGGTTGCAGGGACGATTGCCCAAGGAGGATATCGAGGAATGCGTCAGTGATATTTTCTTTGAGGTATATCAG
>CAMWKN010000379.1 GCA_947174825.1 uncultured Clostridium sp. | reverse complement strand
GGATCGCTTCCTCCCGGTGTCTTCGTCTGGGATGGATTGCTGCTTGGCTTTGGTGTCCTGACTGGACGAGGTGTTGCATTCGGATCTACGGTATCTTCTCCATAGTAAATAGTGACCTCTTTCATTTCCCCCGTTTTACTGGTTGCCAAATACTGATCATCCTTAAACTGTCCATCTTTTTCCTGCAGATACAAACCTGCCAAAGCCCCTACAAAACCGGCATTATAGTCAATGGCAACTTCTGCATATTGATACTCATTTGCCTTATCAATATAATTATCCCGGTCATTTGGACCACCAGCTAAAGCTCCATATACTGTATGTTTCAAAGGAGTTGTCGCATTTGCATTTACGTCACCATAACCGGAAGCCGCCCTGTGGTGGATATATTTCGGAGAATTTTCATTATAACCAACAATAAAGTTTCTCTTGTCTTTATTACTTCCCATCAGATACTGCATCTGACCTAATGCCCATTCCTTATAATCTGAAGTATTGCTTTCCTTATCTACCGACAGTCCCATCAACTGCAATGCTGTATTATAGCGGGCAGATCCCCAGCTGCCATCTACATAGGCAAAACCCTGTGGACTAACTGTTGATTTCTTATTATTAATAATCGTCCTGGTACTATCAGCCTTGCCACCATACAGGTAAGCTGCAGCCGATACGTCATCCCAGCTCATAACCCATCCTGTCTGGCATCCCTGTACATAGGTGTTATATTTGTTCTGATAACTGCTATCCCCTGTTGCTTTATACAGCCAAATACTTGCCAATGCCATATCATCTTCCCAACGGCTGCCATTATAAAATCCTGCCGCCTTAGAATTACTGGACAATCCTTTCGTATTGGATTCTGCATATTCAAATAATGCTTTGGCATATTTTAATGCCTTATCGGAAGCTGCCTTATCTGCGGTCTTATAATTAACCGCATAAATTGCCAATGCCGCTGCCGTCTCACCTACAATATCCGTACATGTTGTGGAAGAACTGGTAAAATATGCTTCTCTGGCACCCTGTCTGCTAGTCTGATCTTCCGGAGGTCCCCAGTAACCATGGTCAGAATTTCCTTCCCCTACCTGATAACAATATGCTTCCACTTTACCACTGTTATCCAAAATAGTACAATTTTCAAAATACTCAGCAAAACGATCCATAATGATCTTCATATGCTGATCCTGTCCCAACTCTGTAAAAGCATCTTTAAATTCATAGTAACCTATTCCCAATGTACTGGCAGAATATGCTTGTGGTAAATTGAATTTAACATGGTCGCCTGCATCATGATAACCGCCACTGACATCAACGGTCTTTCCATTATAAGTCGCTGTCTGATCTTCCAGATGGCAGTTTCCGCGCCATGTGAAAGCAGTATCTTCTTTTACATTCGAACCACACATATTCGCATCATAGAGATACAGCGAATACTGAAAAGCCTTGGCAAAATTGTATTCCAACTCCAGATCCGGGTTGATTGTGGAGCCGCCTCCACCGCCCCCGCCAGAGCCAAAAGATCCATCATCCTCATATACCTGCGCTGTTCCTAAAGTTGCACCGCCCCCGCCAAAACCAAATCTGTCATGCTCACCACTGCTAAAGGTTTCACCTGCGTTAATCGTACCTGAAAAATGCAAAATGATAGCATTATCACTATAAGTTGGAGCCGTATCTTCAAACACCCCCCATGCCTTCACATTTACAACATTTCCCGATGTAACAGGAATCTTCACAACAAAATTACTAATAGCCGATGATGTTCCATTTTGAATAGACAACTTATATTCTGCCCAATCATTACCAGGCGAATGAGTTATTACAGTAACATTAACCCCTTCTAACTGTTTGGCCTCTGCCTGTGCTTCCCCTGCATTTCCCGGCAGGGAAATCCCTGTCAGTACCATTGCCAGTGTCAGCATCCATGCCAACACTGTTTTCTTCATTCTTTTTTTACACCTTCCCATACATCTTCTCCTTTTTCGCTTTGTCAGTACATCAAAACATAATTCGACGTACCTATTTCCCATGTTTCCTTGGTCAGACAATATCAATGTTCTTGATCCAGATTGACATCGCCATATTATATGTTCCGTTCCAATTATCAGTTATTTCCAGTATAACACACTCCCATCAAAAATGGGGTAGAAAATTCTAAAAATGGGTAAAAAAATGAACCTGGCAATTTTCTGTCGCGCCAGGTTCATTCTCTGCTCTTCCCATATTTCTGTGTCAAGCCACATTCTTAACAAAAGAAGCTACAGGAATACTATTAATTCTTATCTTTAATAATATCAATATCATCCCGCAAACGATCTGCCGTCTGCTTGGCTGTGGTAATATTCTGCATCTGCGCTGCAAAAGGATCTTCCGTCTCCATTTTATGCGCTTCATAATATTCTCTGCCAATTTCCAGATACATATTTTCCACGATTTTTTCCTGACTCCGTAGCTGCCCTTTTAATGCAGTTACTTCTGACACTTCCTTTGCTTTATCCGACAAATCATTTGCCGCATTATTAATTGCTACTCCTACTTTGTTAAAAAATCCTGCCATATCAATCCTCCATTCCAAAGCGTTTGATTTAGAAAACCCGTGAAATCTATTTTCCCCAGATCCCACGAGTTTATCCTGTCAAGAAACATGTTCCTGTATGTGTATCCATCGGAATCTTTTATATTTTCTGACCCCTTGAATATTTACAAGCAGGATACGGGAGTCGAACCCGCCTCCTCAGCTTGGGAAGCTGATATACTACCGATGTACTAATCCTGCGTTTTTCTGAAAAGATCTCACTCGAAAATCTTTCCTTTCGGCAGAGAATTATTTTCCCTGCCGAAAGTATTATACTGCAAACGATAAAGCATTGCAAGTAATACAAAAACTTTTACTTTGTATGCAAGCTAACTACTTTTTCATTTTTTCTTTGTTGTTTTCTTCTTTGTTACAGCCGTCTTTTTCGTTTTCTTTGTGGTTTTCTTCTTCGTTACAGCTGTCCTTTTCGTTTTCCTGGTAACTTTTTTCTTCGTTACTACTTTCTTCTTTACCACCTTCTTTTTCTTATCCTTAATTTTTACCTTTTTAACTTTGGAATACTTTCCATAAACCTTTTTCCCCTTGGAATCCTTACTATAACAACGCACCTTAAAATAATACGTCTTGCCTGCTTTTAGCCCACGAATCGTCAAAGAATTTTTTTTCGTAATTTTCTTTTTTGTCTTTTTATGCAAGCCCCGTGTTGTTCCATAAACCAACTGATAACCCTTGATTTCTTTTACTTTTTTCCATTTTATAATAGCCTGTTTTTTCTTCGTACTTTTAGCACGGGTAATTCGTGTCTTTGCTGGAGAAACCTTCTTCCATTTTGCATGAAGATGAAAAGTTTTCCGATTCGCCCCCTTGAT
>CAMWKN010000378.1 GCA_947174825.1 uncultured Clostridium sp. | reverse complement strand
TCGTTGTATCATAAAATACGTAACCTCATATATATTGCACTGATAATTATGTCGTCAAAAATAGCTTAAATACGCTTATTTATTTTACCTTTTTCTATTTTCATTGTCAATTATTTCCAAGAACTGCTCCACCCAGTTACTCCACTGATAACTGCCCAGAACTTTCTGCTGACCAGTTCTGGCAATCTCCTCCAGGCGTGCTGGGGAATCCAGATATTTACGCAGATTAAGCAGAGAACGATCCGGTTTTCTTGCATCATAACGCAAGTAATCTTGTCCCGCCTTCAGATGCTTCTCCAGGAAATTACAGGAATCTGTCAACACTACAGCACCTCCTGCCATCCCACACAAAATACGGTCATGGGGTGCATCCGGAAACAAGGGCTGTACATTTAATACGATCTGACTATCCCCCATCTGCTCTAACATAGACGGATAATCACAGGATGGATGAATTACCAATTGATCCGAATGTTTTCCGTCATAGTATTCCCAATGTGCACCGCTTACATGAATTTGATAACCCAGTGCTAAAACAGCTTCTATTACCCGGTGGCGAATCGTCTCCCGAAGATATCGGTCTATATAACGGCACTGAATATGCAATTCCTGTGCGTTCAAGGATTTATGGAATTGTTTCGATTGATACCAGGTAGTTAATTCTGGAATGGCTGAATCAGCCAGATACTGTCTCACATACTCCTCTGCCAAAGCAGCACAGTCAGAATCACAAGCAGCAGAAACCTGCTTTAATTTTGCAGTGTATTCCACTAATGGAACATAAGTTCCAGGAAAAAAGATCTGCCTGGATCTTTCCGAAAAAGACTTACACTGTTTCGGCACAGAGGCAGCCAAGGGCAAAACCTCACATTTTACCCGTTCTGGATAATATTTCTGAATATACTGTTTGTGAGATGCATCCAGACAAATAATATGATAATTTTGTGCCGTGCATTGCAACAGAGGATGCAGATGCATAGGATGGTCCAAGAGATAATTAAAATATGGTGCCTGAATATGCTGCATCAAAAGGGATCCATCATCCATTACCATCAAGGGCAGGCGTCCATTGATATCCAAAACCGCATCAAAAGTCTGGCCTGCATAATCCTCTAATGCATCAATATTAGAATGATCTTCTTTGAGGGAAAAATATTCTACAAAAATCCCTCGCTTCTCTAACTCCATAGCAATTTGCCGCAAGAAAAATTTCGAAGATCCATAGCTGAGATCACAAGATTTACAAATCAGTATCCTCTTTGTCTTTTTCCTGGGAAATAAAACGTTTGCTTGCGTATTTCCATCCATCCCGATTGCTCTCCTTTTTTTCTACTTCTGTAGAAAGAACTTTGTAATATCGGTAGGCGGTTTGTATCACACCTACCGTTAATATGATACCAGCTATTACTACAACTAATTGTGATGTGATACCGGCTTTTTCAAAGACAGTCATATATAACACGAATGCCTGCATTCCCATACTGACCAAAATCATACGAATCCGTTCTGCCTTTGTATCCGTTTTTCGCACTGCATAGTAGAAAAACACTGCCAAAGCCACTTGTAGAAATAAGATAACTACTTGCCAGACACCATTTAAAATCAAATCCATGCGGCTAAAATTTGACAGTTCCTGAATCATATCCCGATATGTCGATGCGGTAGCAACATCGACTGATTGCAGCAGGACATCTGCCTGTTTTTGATTCACCATGACACCAAAGGAATAACGTTGGAGACTGGGAATGGCAAGATCAAAAACACAACCCAAAAAACCAAATCCCAGCCCAAAGGACACCGCTGCATTTACAGACTGCTCCTGTCGGATGGCAAATCGGAACGCCACATACCGTCCCACTGCCTGCAAAAGCACTGCTGTCAAAGTAGTGTACAGTGTTAAAAGCCAGACATTCCGTGACAACAAACGTGCCAATGGATGCTTTGCCGCCAAAAACACCATATCTGGAACCGACTGAAACAATTCCGCAAACACCAGATAAACACCCATTCCGATAAACACAGGAACCAGACTATCCCGTACCCGCATTTTCCAGACTGCAATAAACACAACCGGTATCACAAAGCTCAGTGTCGCCAGTTCCATCATCAAATTTAATACTGCATTATCTATCATAAAGTCTCTCTCTTTCTTCTTACACTTCCAGTCATGCTGCCATCGGCAGCACAAACAATCAACGAAAAATGCTGCTTTTGCATTTTTCTAGTGTGTTAGTAACTCTTCGGCGATGCACTTACATGTGCATCGTCGATTTTAGAGTTTCTTACACACTTATTTGTGGAACATAATATACTCACTATCAAACATCTTCGCCAAAATCACGACTCCCAATCCTGTAGCCAGCAAATTAACAGCAATGGTAGTCAGAATATAGATACTGCCGGACTGGAAAGCAAAAATTCCCACCATGGACTGCACACTGTTATAAACTGGAATGCAATAATATCCCAAAGCGGTCTTGGCATCTTTACCAAACATGGCAGTTACTCCCACCAGCATTACCAAAATCATCAGGGGTGTCACATAAGTCTGCGCCTCCTTCAAAGTGCGGGCAAAAGCAGAAACTAAAGAAATCAATGTGATCAACACCAATGCTGTGGATATAATTACTGCCGCCAACAACGCATAATCGCTGAAATGATACACTCCTTGATCAAATCCCGGCTGGTCAGAATTCATTAATTTAGGCAAGGACAACAGGGTACCTAAGGCACTAGAAGCACCACTTAATACGGCTATCAGAGACAGGGCTGCAATTTTTCCCAAAGCAATATGACTGCGCTTTACCGGTGTAATTAACAGAGCCGCCATCGTTCCTTTCTCCTTTTCTCCTGCAATAGATTCCGGTGCTACTGCCATACAGCCACTATACAAAAAGATCAACAGCAGAAAAGGTACCATGGAAGAAAACATATCTGCCGTGATATCCTCCTTGGTGGCAAGATCATATTCGCCCTTCTCATCTGCATTGACATCAAACTGATTTGCCAGAGATTTCTCATACTGATCCAAATATGCCGTAATCGCCTGGTAGGCATCCGCAGATTCTGTGGAAGTGGAATTATAGTAAACCTGTACTTCTGGTGCCTTTTCCCCAGAAGCAATGTCATACTGGCTGGCAGATTGAATAAAATCCTCCGGAAACATAACCAGTAATTCAAAATCCTGCTCCTGCACCTTCTGTTTCGCCTTATCAAGCTGATCCTCTTCCATGTCATGGATACGGAAACCCTGTTTCGTCAAGGACTCATTCCACTCCTGTGGCAAATTTATAAAATAGCATTCTGGTTCAAATTTATCTGAGGTCAGCTGCTCCTTGATCGCCGTTCCCATAAAAGAATACAGGACAAAAATCATCAGTCCCGGCAGGACAATGGTGGTCATAAC
>CAMWKN010000377.1 GCA_947174825.1 uncultured Clostridium sp. | reverse complement strand
ATATAATACGGAAGCGGATCAAGAAGATGACGACTATCTTTTATTAAGAAATGATTTTGATGATCTAATTGCAGATATCCGAAAAATTAAAATATCTAAAAACTACCTGGGGCTATTCTCCTGGATGATTGACCGATGTTTTAAAATCCTGCCCGGATCCCTACGGAACCAAAAAAGCATTTCCTCCACCGTAGGTAAAAATAAAGCCATCCTTTTAAAAGTATTATATGAAATTAATCCAAACAACCTGCTGCAGTGTTTTTCCAAAAACTGCGAGAAGGCATAAATATAATGGAACATGCAATCTAAATTAATGCAGATTCATTTTTTGTGCAGACTTAATGAAATAGAGATTGCCCAAACCCTTAATATCACTATATGATTTGAAATTTGGAAATGCCCCCTTATGAAAAAACCATTATAATTCTTTCTCCATTCTGTTGCAGATGATGGGGCTGCGGGTCCGCAGTCCTGTCACCTGTGTCTCAAATTGAAAGAAATGTATGACTAGCAGCTAACACTGCCAGACTTACCTTTTCCATTCAGCGCATTCTGTCAGTAAGGAGGTATCATCGTGAAACCCAATTATTTTACATTGCTGTCGCCGGATCCCATATCCATTCCCAATGTCTGTAGTGTTCTCTCTCCCCGATTGCGGGATATTTCAGCTATTGGTTATGACACATATCAATACTATTTATCCATTTTAGTCATGGATGTGAGAACATACCTTGCCATGCTGGGACAGCAGGAAGCCTATGATCTCCTGACTGACGAAGAAAAAGCAAGATGGAACATTTTCGATTGTCTGTCATCCACGCAGCAGACACGAATTCTGTTACAGGATATTCTAAACTTTTTTCTCCGGGAAAATGTCATCTACTCTCCCGGCAAGCATGGCTTTCTGGTACAAGCAGAGGAAAAGGATATCGGCACCATTAACGCAGAAAACTATCCTGCAATTTGTGATTTGATCTGCATGCGAAACTGTATCAGGTCGCAGTCAGAAACCGATCTTTCCCAAGTAAAAAGCAAAAAAGCCCTGGAGATCATTCAAAAACTCAAAAAAGGAAGGGCAGAAAAAAGCCGACTGACCAAAGCAGACAAAAATATGGAATTGGGAAATATCATATCTGCGGTTGCAGGAAAAAGCCACTCCCTAAACCTCATTAATATCTGGGATCTGACTATATTTCAACTCTGGGACTGCTTCTCCCGACTATCCCACAATACCATTTATGCTATTCAATCCATGAGCGTTGCTGCCTGGGGTAATAAAGACAATTACTTCGATGCAGCCGCATGGTTTCATAGAATAGACACTGACAACTCTATCACCTAAAAAAGGAGCAATTACCAATATTAATTGCCCAGACAATCAAAGGAGGAACCAATTATGAGCAATCCAAACATGAGTAACCGAGAAGTATGTGATCTGATTTTCGTTGATTACACAAGCAAGAAGCCTTTCCTGAATCTGGACTTCGCCAACGTATCCACAACGGAATTGACTGGTGAGTCTGTATTTGCTAATGGAGGCAAGGGACATCCGAAACGGGTGCAGTTCGCTGGGGAACGCGGCGGCACACTTACCATTGAGACACAGATTCAGACAGTCAAATTATGGCAGTTAATTACCGGTGGCGAAATGAGCAAATCTGCTAAGTTTGTTACCAGAATCGAGACTGCTGTTGATGCTGACAGTACTGGTATCACTCTTGCAGAGACACCAGTTTCCGGCACTGTTGTAGTCTATGCCGATGGCGACGACTGCGGTGCAGAATTAGAATGCACTGTGTCTGATTCCAAGATCACCTTGGCTAATGCATTGGCAGAAGGCGCTAAGGTCATTGTCTACTACATGAAAGAAGTGACAGAAGGCGTACAGAGAATTAACATCAAGTCCACCAGTTTTCCAAAGAACTTTATCGTTTATGGCGATACGGTAATGAAAACAGAGGATGATGAAATTCTTCCATATAAGCTGACTGCATACAAGGTAGCTCCACAGAGCAATATGTCACTGAGCTTCTCTAACTCCGGCGATCCGGGATCAATTACCATTACCTGCGATCTTATGGCAGATAGTGATGACAACATGCTGGATCTGGTACTGATTGAGGAGTAACTTTTTCGCTAACTAACCGAATTGCATTGTAGTTCGCCTAGGGATAGCACACTACAAACCACAGTGTGTTATCCCTATTTTTTGATTAGGAGGAAAAACATGGCAAATACCGTAGATAAAGTAATTAAAATTGCAACAGCCGAAGTCGGCTATTTAGAAAAAAAGTCCAATAAAAATCTGGACAGCAAAGTAGAAAATGCCGGTTCCAACAATTACACCAAATATGGCAGAGATATGCACAAAATATGCCCTTCTGTCATGGATTTTCCGGCAGCTTGGTGCGATGCTTTCGTAGACTGGTGTTTCTATAAAGCATATGGACTGACCGCTGCCAAAAAACTATTGTGCGGCAGCTTTAATGACTATACCGTAGCCTCTGCACAAATGTACAAAAACAAAAAAGCATGGTATCACTCTAACCCCCAGATTGGCGACCAGATATTCTTTAAGGATTCCGGTGGAATCTGCCATACTGGATTAGTCTATAAAGTAGACTCCCATTATGTGTACACCATCGAGGGAAACACTTCTGGCAGCTCTGGCGTAATCAAGAACGGTGGCGGTGTCTTTAAGAAATTCTACTCCTTAAATAACAGTAGAATTGCCGGCTATGGCAGACCAAAATACGATACGCCAAAAGCGACAGCACAAAGCACCAAAGCAAAAATTCCACCTCTGGCATCCTGTTCCCCAAATCTGAAAACAGGGAGCAGAGGAACCCAGGTCAAATACTTGCAGCAGGATCTAAACTATGTTCTGGGATGTAATCTGACCGTGGATGGTATCTTTGGTTCCAATACCAAAAAACAAGTGGTAAATTTCCAGAAGAAAAATGCCCTCACTGCAGATGGAATCTATGGAAATAAAACTCACGCCAAAATGAAAACACAATTAAAATAAAACCAGGAGGACCACAAGATGAAAATGAAATTAAAAGAGTTGATGATACTCAACCAAGTATTAAAAAACATGATTGACCAGGACACGGATCGAAAAATCCAAACACTATTCAAATTCAAAATACTGGGAATCCTCAAAAATATGGAGACCCCTATCGCAAATTTCGAGATCATCCGAAATGAAAAAATCAAAGAGTACGGTACGGAGGGAGAAAATGGCACGATCTCCATTCCAGAAGACAATGAGGAAATCATGAAACAATTTACAGAGGATTTAAATGTTCTCATGGAATCCGAAGTAGAAGTTCCTATTGAAAAACTCAAAGTGGATGAAGTATTCAATGCAGGGATCCCTGCAGATTATCTGCTTGGTTTGTATGG
>CAMWKN010000376.1 GCA_947174825.1 uncultured Clostridium sp. | reverse complement strand
TGTACAGGGTGAATCAAGATGGTACAACAAAGATTCTGGAACTGGGAAAAAACTATGGAGAGACTGCTGGAATTGGTGGGATTCGTGTGGAGGATCAGAAAGTCTATCTCAAGTTCTATGAAGGGGCTTTTTACGATTGTATTGATCAGATTGATCTCAACGGAAAGATAAAAAAGAAGATATATAATGGGCAGCGGTATGATGAGCTGGTTGGTTAAGAGGCTGGAAAGATTCACATACGAATTAACACAAAAATAGAAATACACATTATATTATATCGTTCTAAAAAATGGAGAAAGCGAAAAAATCGCTTTACATTCTGTTTTTACTGTGATATATTGTATGAGTTGTAACTACCGTTACTCAGAGATTGGGATCTCCGTCCGTCTCTTGGTAATCGGTGAAATATTTTTCATTAGGAGGATAATAACATGATTAGTAAGGAAAAGAAAGCAGAGATTATCAAAACCTATGGACGTACTCCGGAGGATACTGGTTCTCCAGAGGTACAGATCGCTATTTTGACAGAGCGTATCCGTGAGCTGACAGAGCATTTAAAGGTTAACAAGAAGGATCATCACTCCAGACGTGGTATGTTAAAAATGATCGGTCAGAGACGTAATCTGCTGGCATATCTGCAGAAGAAAGATCTGGAGGCATATCGTCAGTTAATTGAGAAGTTAGGTTTGAGAAAATAATAATTGCAAGATCAAAACCGGGAGCTGTACTTCCACAGGGAGTGCAGCTCTTTTTACTATATAGGAAGAGGCTCATATATAGTGGTATGCCAGTAAAGGAAGATGTCGCTTCGTGACGCTGGCTGGTGCGGCAAAGTGTGCTTCGCATTTTGGTGTTGTTAATTCGCAAGAGTGTACGAAACACACTTTGTTCCTCCATCATACGAAAGATGATATTCTGGATGTTATTGTATGGAATGATGAAATACGAAAGAAAGGCAGTACCTTGAAGATCAAGTGGGAGTACGTGATTTTAGGGAATGGTATGAGGTATGAGGAATTACAGAAAAAGGCAGTGGATCCTCTGTGTGCTGATTCTGGCATTATGGATGGGAAATGGTGGCTTTGCAGCAGTAGCGCAGGCAAAGACAAAGTCACAGGATAAAAAGTATTATCGCAAATCAGTGGAGTGGGGATTAAGTTTCAATAAACATAAGACGCCAGGGGGATCCGTACCATATAATGGATTCTCACTGAAAAAATATGGTGCATACTACCATGGTAGTACAAAGACGAAAACCATTTATTTAACCTTTGACTGTGGGTATGAAAATGGATACACCAAACAGATTCTAAAAATCTTAAAAAAGAATAAAATTAAGGCGATTTTTTTCATTACCAAGGATTATCTGATGGAAAATCCGAGCTTGGTAAAAAAGATGAAAAAACAGGGGCATATGGTAGGAAACCATACTTGCAACCATCCCAGACTGGCAAAGTGCAGCAAGAAGAAGATCCGTGCAGAGGTACAGGGATTGGAGCAGTTAATGCTACAGAAAACAGGATATACCATGGATAAATTCATTCGTCCACCTGAGGGGAACTATAGCATAAAGGCATTGCGTACCTTGCAGGAAATGGGATATACCACTATTTTATGGAGTCTGGCATGGTATGATTATATGGAAAATGACCAGCCTTCTGTGGAATATGTTGTATCCAAATTTAAGACCTACCATCATAAGGGAATGATACCGCTGATCCATGTGATATCCAGTGCGGATACCAAGGCATTGCAAAAAATTATTAATTATATGCGTTCGAAAGGATATCAATTCGGAACAGTGGATATGATCTAATAACTATGAATAGTCACATTCTGTCATGGAAAACAATGGGGAATCTCTTGCATCAAACTTTCTTTCGTGGTAAAATATTAAAGTTAGTGTGCAGGCGAGTGCCGAGACTTCTGAAAAGAGGATCCACACGGGTCCTTTTTTCAGTTGTTTCGGATATGCCTGCATGAGCGGAGGATACAATAGCGCTGTAATGTATTCTGCCGTAGAAGAGTAAAGTGGATACAGCGCAGAAAAGAGGTGCGTATGGCAGTAAAATCCTATTCAATGGAATTGGCAGGCAAGACTCTGACCATGGATGTAGGACGAGTTGCAAAACAGGCAAATGGTGCGGTTTTGATGCATTACGGTGAAACCACGGTATTGTGTACCGCTACGGCTTCTGAGAAGCCAAGAGAGGGGATTGACTTTTTCCCGTTATCCGTAGAATTTGAAGAAAAGATGTATTCCGTAGGTAAGATTCCGGGAGGTTTTAACAAGCGAGAAGGAAAGGCTTCAGAAAATGCAGTGTTGACGGCGCGTGTAATTGACCGTCCAATGCGTCCGCTGTTTCCAAAGGACTACCGCAATGATTGTTCTCTGAACAATCTGGTACTGTCTGTGGATCCGGAATGCCGTCCAGAGTTGGTGGCAATGATTGGTTCCGCTGTGGCAACCAGTATTTCTGATATTCCTTTTGCAGGACCATGTGCAACGACGCAGATGGGAATGATTGATGGTGAGTTTATTGTGAATCCAAACCAGGAGCAGTGGAGAACAGGAGATCTTCGACTGACTGTGGCATCTACGGCTGAAAAAGTCATTATGATTGAGGCAGGTGCCAATGAACTTCCAGAAGACAAAATGATTGAGGCAATTTATCGTTGCCATGAAGTGAATCAGAGTATCATTGCCCTGATTGACCAGATGGTAGCAGAGATTGGTAAGCCAAAGCATGAGTATACCAGTTGTGCCATTCCGGAAGAAATGTTTGATGCAATCAAAGAGATTGTACCGCCAGCTGAGATGGAGGTTGCAGTATTCTCAGATGACAAGCAGACTCGTGAAGATAATGTCCGTAAGGTAACAGAAAAGCTTGCAGAAGCCTTTGCAGACAAAGAGGAATGGTTAGAAGTTTTAGATGAAGCAGTATACCAGTATCAGAAAAAGACAGTCCGTAAAATGATTCTGAAAGACCAGAAGCGTCCGGATGGACGTGCTATCGATCAGATCCGTCCACTGGCAGCAGAGGTTGATTTGATACCGAGAGTGCATGGTTCTGCCATGTTTACCAGAGGACAGACTCAGATCTGCAATATTACCACATTGGCACCATTGTCCGAGAAACAGCGGATTGACGGCTTAGATGTGGATAAAACAGACAAGAGATATATGCATCATTATAATTTCCCGTCATATTCTGTTGGTGAGACGAAACCAAGCCGTGGACCAGGACGTCGTGAGATTGGTCATGGTGCATTGGCAGAAAAGGCTTTATTGCCAGTTCTTCCAAGCGAGGAGGAATTCCCATATGCCATCCGTAGTGTCTCTGAGACTTTTGAATCGAATGGGTCTACTTCTATGGCATCCACCTGTGCATCCTGCATGTCTCTGATGG
>CAMWKN010000375.1 GCA_947174825.1 uncultured Clostridium sp. | reverse complement strand
CAATATGGATGGAAAAGGAAACGGAAGGGGAAATAGATTTTGCGTATGAGTCTGTGGTGGAGGAAGTGGTTCGTCAGTCAATCCAGATGGAGCACTGTCCTTATGAATGTGAAGTCAATGTGACATTTACGGATAATGAGGGGATACGGAACATGAACCGGGAGTTTCGGGACTTGGATGTGCCTACGGATGTCTTGTCGTTTCCTATGGTAGAATATTCTGTACCGGCTGATTTTACCGCCCTGAATCCAGAAACGGATACAGCAGGAAATTTTAATCCGGAAACAGGAGAGCTTTTGTTAGGCGATATTGTGATTTCTCTGGAACGAGCCAGAGAGCAGGCAGAAGAATACGGACATTCCTTGAAACGGGAGATTTCCTTTTTGATTGCCCACAGTATGCTGCATTTGTTTGGCTACGATCATATGGAGGATGAGGAACGTCTGGTAATGGAGGACAAGCAGGAGGCTGTTTTGCAAAGTCTGGGAATTACCAGGGAAAATACCGATTCATAAGTGCTGTTTGAATGAGATAGACTTGTCAGGATTCCGACAGGGGATTTAGAAATGATCAAATGGCAGTGAGAGGAATATATAACAGGAAGGAAAAATACATGGAGACAACAAAGAAAAGTAGTGGAGATGAATTTTTGAAGCAGGGAAGTATTCTGGCGATGGCATCCATTCTGGTCCGGATTATCGGTATGGTGTACCGGATTCCCATGGCAAATATCATTGGGGATGATGGCAATGGTATTTACTCTGCTGCTTTTGAAGTATACAATATCCTGTTGATTATTTCTTCCTATGGTATGCCTATGGCGGTATCCAAAATGGTATCAGCCAAATGTGCACAGAAGCAGTACAAAGGAGCTTTTCAGGTATTTCGTTGTTCTATCTTGTTTGCTTTGCTGTCCGGTGGCTTTATGGCTGTCTTTGTCTTTTTTGGGGCAGGCTGGATTGAGCGTACGTTCTTTTCCAAATTCCATGGTATTTCCATACCATTGCGGGTATTGGCACCAACCATCTTTATTGTGGCAGTGATGGGGGTATTTCGGGGATTATTCCAAGGACGGAATACAATGATGCCTACTGCTGTGTCCCAAATTTTAGAGCAGATTGTCAATGCGGTGATTAGTATTGTGGCGGCCTATTATCTGATGATGGACCACAGTGCATCCAAAAATCTGTCTGCCTGGGGGGCGGCAGGAGGAACCATGGGAACCTGCTTTGGCGCCTTGGCGGCATTTGTGATATTATTTCTGATTTATCTTTTGTATCGTCCGGTTATGAAACGGCAGATGAGACGGGAACGTGGGAGAAATACCGAGACGGTAGGAGAGACCTATCAGTTGATCTTTTGGACGGTTATTCCCATTATTTTGAGCCAGACGGTCTATCAGCTCAGCGGTATTATTGATGTAACAGTTTATAATTATGCTATGGAGGCAAGGGGAATTGATGATCGGATTGTGCGAACCATGCAGGGAATTTACAGTACGAAGTACCGTCTGTTAGTCAGTGTGCCTATTGCGGTATCTACTGCCATTGCATCTTCCATGATTCCCAGCCTGGTAGCCTCTGTCACCTCCTATGACCGCACAGCGATTCATGCCAAGGTTTCTATGGCGATCAAATTTAATATGATTATTGCATTTCCTTCTGCAGTGGGACTAGCAGTACTGGCGGTACCGATTATTCGTCTACTCTTTCCGGGATCGGACTATGTAACAGGGGGCTGGATGTTGATGACGGGTTCTACCTGCATTATCTTTTATGCCCTGTCCACAGTTACCAGTGGTGTCCTGCAAAGTATTGATGAAATGAGTAAACCGGTAATCCACTCTTTGATTTCCCTGGTGATTCATGTTGTACTGATTTTTGTACTGCTACGATATACTACCATGGGTGCCTATGCCCTGGTTTTTGGAAATGTGACCTATCCTCTGGTGGTCTGTTTCCTAAATGCCAGATCTGTCAGACAACATCTGGGATTCCGGCAGGAAGTGACCAAGACATTCTGTATTCCTTTTCTGTCTTCCGTGGCAATGGGAATTTTAACTTTTGTTGTTTATGAACTGTTTTTCCTGCTGACACATCGGATTTATATTGCCATTGTACCAGCTTTTCTGATAGCAGTGGCCAGTTACTTTGCATTGGTGCTGAAATTGGGTGGGTTAAATCGAGAGGAACTCTATGAATTTCCGATGGGACGCAGGATGTCTATTGTGGCAGACCGTTTCCATCTGCTTCGTCATTAATGATTAGAAAGGTCGATCCTTATGTATAAAATCACCAGAGAAGTGATACGTCAGATGGCTACTTCCGATACCGTTTATTTTCGGGGAATGCGTTATTATGCTGCCCATGCGGTATCCAAAGTAACATGGAATGAAATGAATAAACAATATAGGGGTGTTGTACAGGGAGGTCATTCTTATACGGTAACAGTTGATTTTGAAGAGGGTGACACGCTGGCGTATAGCTGTAATTGCCCTGCCAGGGTAAATCAGCATGGTGCCTGTAAACATGTTGTGGCAACCTTGCTTTTTATTTCAGATTACCAGCACAGGGAAGAAGTTCGGGGATCCCAGAAAAAAGAGGATCAGACTGCCTATGCTATTATCGAATACTTCCGTAAGCGAGAGTTTCCAGGACTGACGCCTGCCTATTATCACTTGGAGTTGCGTATTACTTTGAATGAACCTATGCATGGAAAAGACTCCAAGGCATTTCTGGGGCTGTATGCAGGATCTGGAAGAATGTACAAGGTATCCAATACCAAAAAATTCATTCAGGATTATGTGAATGGCACGATGATTTCTCTGGGGAAGGAGTTTCGTTTTCTGCCGGGAGAATCTGCCTTTGAACCGATTTCCAGCCGGGTGATGGACTATCTGGTTGAGATCTATGAAATCCAGGAAACTCTGGGGAAAACCTATTACTCCAATCTCTTTAACCGGCAGGAACTGGCATTGTCAGAAAATATGCTCCGGAAACTATTGATATTAGCAGAAGGTCTGTCTATTCAGTTGATTTTTTGTGGAAATGATACCGGTGTGACAGAAATTGTTTGTGGAAATCCGGATATTTCTTTGGAGATCCTTATGGAAGATCAGACTCTTTTTCTGCGGGAAAATACAGAGGAGAATCTGACAGCCTTGTGTAGTGACGGATCCATTTTGCTCTTTGGGAACAGCCTGTATCTGCCGGAGGAAGAATTTCTTGCCGATCTTTTGCCTTTTTATACCGCAATCTTTGGGAATGACAGCAGACAGGTGGAATTTCGTGATGATAATATGGGGGCTTTTATTGAAAAGGTGTTACCGGTCATTCAGAAATCCATGTCTGTCACAGTTCCGGATGAGATCCGGGATCATTATATTGTGGAACCGATTTGCCCGAAATTGTAT
>CAMWKN010000374.1 GCA_947174825.1 uncultured Clostridium sp. | reverse complement strand
GATCAATACCATTATAATGTATTTGATAAGATTTCATTATCTCAAGATGATGCGAATGTCGTTTATCTGGATATGATACCTGATGATACTGGTGTGACTTTTCGGAAGATTGGCGGATATACCTTTGATGCCAGCGAGGATGGATTGTATCATTATTTTGATGCCGAGGGAAAAGAGTGTGAGGAGTCTGATATTACAGCAGAATATGCCGATATGACAAAGATGACGATGTACTATGATCCCAGGACACGCTCCAAAAAAGAGGCAGGGGAAGTGTATTGGTGGGACATGGAACACACGATATGGGAGAACTTTTTGCTGCGTGAGGATTACCGTTGTGAAAAGGAAAAGGAGTTGACGGAGGATATTCGGCATCAGTTTTTTTCTTTATGTCTGGAGCTGGAAGAAGATGCCACGAAACTGACAGGCGGAGATAGCGATGATGAGATTCGTTACACCGCTGCTGATCTGGATAACGACCAACATGTTGAGTTGATTGTGGAAAATATAACAAAAGGCAGCTATCGTATTCGTTCTGCTGAGTGTTCCGAAGAAGAGGATTGCGAGAAGGGAAAGGTGTGGAAAACAAAAGGAAAGTCTTTGGCTGAGATAACGGATCGGGCAGATCAATTAACGTGGTATTCATGGTCTTACTCTAAGACTGCTATTGGTATTGGGTTCAACTATGATCTCTGGGAGGACAACCTGCGGGAGTCATGGCTGCATTTTTGAAATTGCTCTTGACAAATTAAATTGATATTGCTATTCTTGTAATTGATATTAAGTGAAACGCTTGATCCACGCTTGTTAGGGAAAATTTCCCTGGCAGGCGTTTTTTCTTTTTAAGAAAGAATTTTATGGATACTTATTGATTAAGGAGGGAAGAGCAATGGTTACAATCAGCAAATTTAGTGAGGATAATCCACGATATGTCAATCTTTTAAAACGGAAAAGCAGTATTCCAGAGGAAGTAGAAACTACGGTCAAAGAGGTATTGAAACAGGTAAAAGAAAAAGGTGACAATGCCGTGTATTCCTATATGAAAGAATTTGATCAAGTAGACATTTCTGCAATTGGATTATTTGTATCAGAGGAAGAATTTGTACATGCAAAAGAGCAGGTATCTGAAGGATTTAAGGAAGCCGTGAAAAAAGCCTGTGATAATCTTTTTCGATTTCATAAAAAACAATTGCCAGTAGGCTTCACGGAAGAATATGAGAATGGTGCCGTATTAGAACGCAAATATACGCCTATCAATCGTGTTGCTGTTACCGTTCCGGGAAATATGGCACCGCTGGTTTCCACCCTGTGCATGGATTTAGTTCCTGCAATTGTTGCAGGGGTTCCCAACATATATATACTTACAAAGCCAAGGATAGATGGAAGTATTGATGAGCATTTATTATATGTGGCTGATTATTTGGGCGTAAAAAATTATTATAAACTTTCAGGTTCTCAAGGATTAGCGGCTGTGGCTTATGGAACGGAGACGGTGCAGAAAGTGGATGCCATCGTAGGTCCCGGAAATAATTTCACGCAAATGGCAAAAAAGTTGTTGTTTGGGGAAGTAAAAATTGATTCGATTGCCGGACCATCTGAAATTGCTATTATTGCCGACGAAAATGCCAATCCTACATTTATTGCGGCAGATATGATGTCTCAGGCAGAACACGGAACAGGCTTTGAAGCCAGTACTACTTTTTGTTTGTCGGAAGCCCAGGCAAGGGAAATTAAGAGCGAAATAAATCGTTTGTGTGAGGAACATAATCTTGTAGATGCAACCAGGAAAAGTTTTGAAAATTACGGTGATATTTTTGTGGTGGATTCTTTGCAGGAGGCAGTAGAGGCGGTCAATGAAATTGCACCGGAGCACGCAGAATTATTAATTGATGATTATGAATCGGTACTTGCAGGGTTGACTAATGCTGGGGCTGTATTTGTCGGTGAATATAGTACCGAGCCGGTAGGCGATTATTTTTGTGGAACAAACCACATACTTCCTACCTGTGGTACTGCCAGGTTTTCCTCTGGCATGTCCGTTCAGGAATTTATGAGAGGATACAGTGTTATTAAATATCCGGAAAAAGCATTAAAAGACAATGCCGAATATATTATTAAACTTGCAGAATCAGAGGGGATGGGGGCGCATGCCTTAGCAGTAAAGCTAAGAAGGTGATTTTTTGCACGGATTGTCATAAAACAGTGCTATATAGCAGTTGTTTTCCAGAAAATTGCTTCTTGAAGTTCCGGTAAAGTATATTTTGTGTTATACTATGTTCTAAGCGTCATCGTTTTTAATAATATGATGTGAGGGTCAAAAGGTATATTATCAGATAATAAATAACAGGTAATCGAAAAAATAGGAAGCGATAACATGAAGAAAATGATGGCTTTTATGGAAAAGAACAAGAAAAAAATAATAACTGTATTCTTGTTACTTCCGATTGTATTACTATTTATATGGTACCAAAATAATCATTTAGTGATTACTACATATGCTTATAAAAATAGTAAAATATCTCGTGATGCCAATAAATTTAGTATTGTACAAATATCGGATCTTCATAATGCGTGTTTTGGTAGAAATAATAAAAAACTAATTGATGGCATAGATAGTCTTGCGCCGGATATGGTTGTCATTACTGGTGATATTGTAGATTCCAATCATACCAATATTAGTACAGCGATTAATTTTGTGGACAAGGTGGCAAAAAAATATCCCGTTTATTATGTGACTGGGAATCATGAATATTGGTTGAATGAAGCGGAAAGGAAGGAACTTTTTACGGGCATCGAGGATGCAGGGGCAGTCATTCTGGATAATGAAAGTATTTCATTGAATACAGATATGGGTGCCATGACTCTGATTGGACTGGATGATAATAACTTACATGATGGAACATTGCATTCTATGATAGATGAATGTAAGGAAAATGAACTTACGGTTGTACTGGCACATGAACCGCAGTACATTGATCAATATGGTAATGCTGGTGCAGACTTAGTGTTGACTGGTCATGCACATGGCGGTCAAATGATTTTACCGTTTATTGGGCCGTTAATTGCACCGGATCAGGGATTTTTGCCAAAATATACGGCGGGGCAGTTTGAAAGGAATAATACAACCATGTATATAAGTCGAGGTTTAGGAAATAGTGTGATTCCAGTGCGCTTGTTTAATTATCCGGAAATTGTCTGTGTTGAAATTCAAGGAACCAGGTAGGTATCCATATCTATTATGATCTACTATTATCGGATGGAGGAAATTATTATGGAGTAAGTATGGAATCAACCCATAGGCGACTTGCTGAATTATGTGAAACTTACGGGGAAGACGAGGAATGATAGCTATGATTTATGTTGAAAGGTGATTTTATATTGTTTGATTATCAAGAAGTATGTAACCTTATATAT
>CAMWKN010000373.1 GCA_947174825.1 uncultured Clostridium sp. | reverse complement strand
TCCCACGCTTAACCTTCCCGTCAATGCAAATAAGGCACCTCCAATTCCCACTCCCGCATAGACCCGATTATTGACAAAACGGGTTGCTGGATTGGTGGTGGAGGAAAAGAAGGTAGCCCGCAGGGAATATTTTTGCAGGCGTTCATTAATCTCATCAAAACGCTCCAGAGCTTCCTCCTCATGACCATATGCCTGAACCACCCGCTGACCGCCAATCATTTCATCAATAAGTGCTGTCTGCTCCCCTCGCGCCTCCGACTGCAACTGGAACATGCGATACGTCTTTTTGGCGATAAATCCTGCCACAAAAAATGACAGCGGAGTAACCAGAACCACCACCAGCGTAATCCACA
Organism: uncultured Clostridium sp.; assembly: GCA_947174825.1. Next base: position 3,066 of record CAMWKN010000373.1, on the reverse strand, counting down.
CATTGGTGCGTAACATAAACAACAGTGTTCCCAGAATCGTCAGCACACCGGTAAATGCCTGGGTAAATCCCAGCAACAAACCGTCAGCAAACTGATCCACATCCGCAATTACCCGACTGACAATATCCCCGGAAGGATGCATGTCCAGATAACTTAATGGTAATATTTCAATCCGTTCAAAAGCGTCCCTACGGATTTCTTTCATTACCAGATAAGTAATCCGATTATTGCACACATTCATCAGCCATTGAGATAATCCAGTGATACCAATTAATATCAGCATACGGAAAAGCAAGGTCCGCAATGCGGCAAAATCAACGTGCCCTGCTGCCACCATATCATCAATGGCATAGCCAGTCAATATTGGTAAATAAAGCGTGGTAACCACCGTAATAGCTGCAAATACAATAGATAACACCACCAACAGTCCATGTTTACGGATATATCGTAACACCCGCAAAACTGTCTCCCCCTGGCTGGCATTCCGGCTGGAGGTACTCGATTTTTCTGTTTTCTGTTTCGCTTGATTTCTCTCTATCTGACTCTGTTTCGCCTGATTTCCTTTCATTTGATTCTTCCCTGCCATGGATTACGCCCCCTTTCCGTTCTGCTGATTCTGAAATTGGGAATAATGGATCTCCTGATAAACTTCACAATTCTGCAGTAATTCCTCATGTGTTCCCATTCCTGCCACCTCACCATCGTCTAAGACAATAATTCGATCTGCATACTGAATGGATGAGGTACGCTGTGAAACCAGAAATACCGTAGGCTGATAATCCAAGGAACGGATCGCCTGCCGCAGCTTTGCATCCGTGGCAAAATCCAGTGCTGATGTACTGTCATCCAAAATCAAAATGTCCGGACGGCGTACCAACGCTCTGGCAATGGTCAGTCTCTGTTTCTGTCCCCCGGACAAATTACGACCTCCCTGCTCAATCTCCGTCTCCAATCCCTTCTCTTTACTCTGTACAATTTCCCAAGCCTGGGCATCCTGTAATGCCTGTTTGATTTCCTCCTCGTTAGCATCTTCCTTTCCCCAGAGAATATTTTCCCGAATCGTACCGTGGAATAACATGGCTTTCTGCATTACAATTCCGATCCGATCACGCAATTTTTCTAAGGGAATCTGCCGGACATCCTGTCCATCAATACGGACAGATCCCTCTGTCACATCATAAAAACGGGGAATCAAATGAACCAAAGTTGATTTACCAGAGCCGGTACCTCCGATAATTCCGATAGTCTGTCCGGCTTCTGCTGCAAAATGAATCCCCTCCAGCGCAGCATCTCCTCCATTGTGATAGGACATGGTAACATGGTCAAATTCCACTCTGGGAATACTCTCCCCTGCAACTGCTTCTGTCTCACACTCCTGTAACAGTTCCAAAGAAGAAGTCATTTCAAATATGTTTTGCACCCGCCTGCCACTGGCAACTGCCTTGGTGGTTAAAACAATCGTGTTGGCAAGCTTAATTAACTCCACCAGAATCTGTGACATATAATTAACCAGCGCCACCACTTCTCCCTGTTTCAGATAACCTCCGTCAATACGAACCGCTCCCGTCCACAACAGTGCCACCAGCGCCACATTAATCATTATATAAGTAATTGGATTTGTCAGGGAAGCAATTTTCCCCACAAAGAGCTGTAATTTGGTCAAGGCTGTATTGTCTTCCGTAAACTGCTCTTTTTCATTTTCTTCCAAATGAAAGGCACGAATAACCCGGACACCGGTCAGATTTTGACGTACCCGGTCTAACACCTGATCCAGGGCTCCCTGCACTTTCCGATACAGAGGCATACTTACTAGCATAATACCAAATACCACCACTGCCAGAAGTGGAATCACCATTACAAAAATCAATGCCGTCTTCACATCTATGGTAAAAGCCAGTATCATGGCACCAAACACAATAAAAGGGGAACGCAGAAACAAGCGTAATGCCATGTTAACTCCGGACTGGATCTGGTTAATATCACTGGTCATACGAGTAATCATGGTAGAGGTTCCAATCTGATCCATCTCCCGAAAGGATAAACTCTCAATATGCACAAACAAAGCATGCCGCAGCTTTGCAGAAAATCCCACTGCTGCCTTCGCCGCAAAATACTGTGCCGTAATGGAGCAGGTCAGTCCAATCGCTGCCAGTAATAATAACACCCCACCCAGTTTCAATATATAAGAGGTATCCCGGTTCGCAATTCCCACATCAATGATTGCCGCCATCACTAAGGGCACAATCAGGTCAAAGCCTGCTTCCAGCAATTTAAATAACGGACCTAATACACATTCTTTTTTATAATCCGATAAATAACGAAATAATTTAGTCACGATTTCATTCCTCTCTATCAATAACGATATTGGAAACAAAAAGTATTTTGTCCCCAACAGATGATACGGATCGCTATATTCCTTTGCAATTTTCGCATCTTCGCTCCGCTACGGTCTACATTCCATTTCGGTCTGTGCTAAGCATGCGCCACTGGCGCATAGCACCATGCTAAACGAACGTTCACTGAACGTTCAGCACCCTACATCATCATAATTCCCATAATTCTCCAAAAATATAGTATAACATAGAGAAATAAAGTTGCAAGAATGAATTCCAAATAACAATCTTGTAATCAAGACCGTAAAAATGTTATGATCATATTTATAAAACCAAATGTTAAGGGGAACTTTGTTCTTAAATACCATACTATTTTCATGTTCGATAACAACTGGCAACCTGGTAGTGTTACGGAGGGATTATAATGTCAAATATACTACTTGTAGAGGACGATACTGCGCTGAGAAGCGGAATCCAGGAATTATTACAGGAATCCGCTTATTCCGTCTGGACAGCAGAAAACGATCAACAGGCACAAAAAATCAGAGCAACAGCGGAATCATCTGGGACATTCTTTGACTTATATATTCTGGATATTATGTTAGAGAATAGCAATGGCTATACCTTATGTCAGAAAATCCGTGATACAGAAGACACACCTATTATTTTTTTGTCCGCACTGGACGATGAAGACCGTATTAATCAAGGTATGAACCTGGGGGCAGATGCTTTT
>CAMWKN010000372.1 GCA_947174825.1 uncultured Clostridium sp. | reverse complement strand
GCGACCACCGAGAGCTACACAAGGCTATTCGTCGGCAGCGTCAGATGTGTATAATCGACAGGAACAGGCTCCAATGATGGAACAGGTAACACCAGAACCGCAACCGCAACAGGCTTCTACAAATGGATTAATTGGTGCTGAACCAACTGATGCAGCTGCAAATGCTAATTCATTTTTAGATATGTCTAATATGTTTGATTCTCCGGTTCAGGATATGCCGGCAGAAACGGAACAGAACGACTTGCCAGCAGCACAGGAAACCGTAAATCCAGCACCTGCTGATAACGGTATTTTATCAGATGCCTTTATTGATCCTGCTGCAATGTTTGAATCTCCGGTTAGTGATACCCCTGCAGAACAGGCTCAGCCGAACCAACCGGCAGAAACAAGTTCCAATCCTAATGATGCCATGTTAGACATCAATCCATTCAATTTTATTGATCCGGAATAAAACAGTTTTATAGAGCAGATACTGATACCCATCGTTCCATAAATTGGAACGATGGGTAAGTGTATGTATTAAAGGAAAGGAGAAAACAAATGAGTCAATTGATTACCATTCATTATGAAGGGAAACCGATCTACCCGATTGTTATCGAAAAAGATTATTCTCATTTAGCTAAAATATTAGCAGATATGGATCTTCAAAATCATAAAATCTGTATTGTAACAGATAGCCATGTCGCGCCTCATTATGCCTCTGAAGTTCTGGAAATCGCTAAACAAGTAGCCTCTTACGCCATGACTTTTACATTTCCGGCAGGTGAGCAATCAAAAACATTGGATGTCATTGAGGATCTCTATGAAGAATTAATTATGGCTCATTTTGATCGCAAAGACATTCTATTGGCTCTGGGCGGTGGAGTAGTAGGAGATATGACTGGATATGCCGCTGCAAACTATTTACGTGGCATTCGGGTAGTGCAACTACCAACCTCTTTATTAGCAATGGTTGATAGCAGTATTGGCGGCAAAACGGGTGTTGATTTTCGTGGATACAAAAACATGATCGGTGCATTCCATCAGCCTTCTGCTGTATATATGAACCTGTCTACTTTACAGACTTTAACAGAAGAACAGTTTTTTTCCGGTTTTGGTGAGATCATCAAACATGGGCTAATCAAAGATATGCAGTATTTCAACTTAATCGTGAAAAATCTGGATGAATTAAACCGTAGAAATTTAGACGTATTAGAAGAGGTGGTATCTGGCAGTTGTCAAATAAAAAGACAGGTAGTTGAAAACGATCCCAAAGAACAAGGGGAACGTGCCCTGCTAAATTTTGGTCATACCTTGGGACATGCCATTGAGAAATTAATGGATTTTCAAATGCTACATGGGGCATGTGTTTCTGTGGGAATGGTTGCTGCCGCCTATTTGTCAGTACAGCGAGGATATATTACACAAAAACAGTTTGATCAAATTAAAGAGACTTTACAAACGCTACAATTACCAATTCAGGTATCCGGATTACAGGCTGAAGATATTCTACGTGTTTCTAAGAGTGATAAAAAGATGAATGCTGGTCAGATACGTTTTATTCTATTGGAAAGCATGGGACATGCCATTATGTGTGATGATGTGACAGACGACGAAATCTTACAAGCATTAGACGTAGTTCTTTGCTTTCCATCAGAAACAAAATAACGGAATATGCGGAAGGGGAGTGCGGCAATTGAGAAAATATATCACAGGAATTTTGAGTGTCATTTTATTAGTTGGACTGGATCAGTTCACCAAATATCTGGCAATTATTCATTTAAAAGACTCAGACGGTATGGATATACTTCCCGGCATCTTTCGTTTGGAATATCTGGAAAACCATGGGGCAGCATTTGGAATTTTGCAGGAGCAACGAATTCCTCTATTGATTATTACAGTTCTAATCTTTCTCATATTAGCTGGAATCTATTATAAACTCCCTAGACAATCCAGATACCATCCCATGCAGATTGTCTTGATTCTGCTTTTTTCCGGGGCAGTTGGCAATATGATGGATCGTATCATGCATAGCTATGTTGTTGATTTTCTGTACTTCAATTTGATTGATTTTCCTATTTTTAATGTAGCAGACTGCTACGTGGTTATTGGTGTCATTATTGCCATCCTATTAACATTCTTTTTCTATCAAGAGGAAGATTTTCGCTTTCTGGAGAAACAACACATACAAGGTGGAATAGAAGAGAGCAGAGAAGCGGATCGCGAAATTGGAAACAGGGCAGATAGAGAGCCAAATGAAGCAGAGCGATAAATAGAGGGTAAATTCTATGGAACAAATTTCTTCCGAACAACACATGATATATGAAGTAACCGATGAAATAGATACCGGCAAACGAATTGATAAATATTTATCCGAAAAACTGACAGACTGGTCCCGTTCCGCTATTCAAAAAGATATCCGGGACGGAAATGTTACCGTCAATCAGAAAACCGTAAAATCTGGATATAAAACCTGTCAGGGGGATATCGTTGAACTATATATGAAACCACCTATAGATCCGGATATCCTGCCTGAAAATATTCCTTTAGATATTCTATATGAAGATGAGGATATCATCGTTGTCAATAAACCAAAACAGATGGTGGTACATCCGGCACCAGGACATTATTCCGGCACTTTGGTAAATGCTTTAATGTATCATTGCAAAGATTCCTTATCTGGCATTAATGGAGTCATTCGCCCGGGAATTGTACATCGAATTGATCAGGATACCACAGGAGCAATTGTAGCTTGTAAAAATGATTTTGCACATCGAAAAATTGCGGAACAGCTCAAAGAACATTCCATTACCAGAACCTATCATGCAATTGTATTGCATAACCTTTCCGAACAGCGGGGAAGCATTGAGGGAGATATTGGCAGACATCCCATAGACCGCAAAAAAATGGCTATGAATGTAAAAAACGGAAAACCTGCGATTACACATTATCAAGTGTTAGATGATTTAAATCATAAACTTAATTACATCGAATGCCATCTGGAAACAGGACGAACCCATCAAATACGAGTTCATATGGCAGGAATTGGACATCCTGTATTAGGGGATACCATTTATGGTCCATCCAAATTACCAACATCCATTTGCCATTGGAAGCTAACAGGACAAACATTACATGCAAAAACTTTAGGATTTATTCATCCGACAACAAATCAATATATTGAATTTGATGCTCCATTACCACAATATTTTGTAAAGATACTATCCGATCTACAGATGTAGAACAAAAGTTACACAATTGTAGAGCATATAAATTGTGCATTTTTCCTATTGACGACAGTTGTCTCCACATGTAGAATACTAGTATCAAACAAATTGTCATTATTTAGTATATAGATAATTTGTTTGAAGTCATAGAAATCTAATGTATTACAATATGACGAAGCAGAGCAATCAGCAATTTGAACAGGATGGATACTTGTGGATGATTTACACAATGTAGAGA
>CAMWKN010000371.1 GCA_947174825.1 uncultured Clostridium sp. | reverse complement strand
TCATATTCCCGGGTGAGATCTTCAATTCTGGCAAGCGTTCTGCGAAGTTTATTCTTCCGTTCCCGCTCAATCGTCTCAATCGGTTGTGCTGTCAGCATCATCTCATCACTAACCGCTACTCCTACCGTCTTGTCTCCATAATCCAATCCCATTATCCTCATAATGCTTGTCCCCAGTCTATTATTCAAAATTATTCTTGATATAATCTTCTAATAGTAATTCGATCATCTCATCACGCTCCACACGTCGGATCAGACTTCTGGCTCCCTTATGGCTGGTAATATACGTTGGATCTCCTGACATAATATAGCCCACGATCTGATTAACAGGGTTGTATCCTTTTTCTGTCAAGGCTTCATATACCTCTTCCACAACATCCTTTACTTCAATTTCCTGCTCTTTTTGTACTTTGAAATACTGTGTATTATTTACTTCCTGCATAAAGGCATTAACCTCCATTCTTTTTCACGTACTCTTACCTATCATATATAGTAATATAAATGACCTAAAAATACAACTCTTTTTTATATATCGCCAATACAATGTATCTGCAAAGCAACATTTTACAGAAATAACTCTCTGTTTCTAAACATTAAAATACTTCTAAAATGTTGCATGGCAACCATTATATCATGATTCTCCGAATCATGATCTTGTTGCGCTCTCACAAGCAAGCTTGCTCGATCCGCTTATCATTATATCACGAAGCAATCTCTCCACATAATATGCCTGCATCCAAACGCCCCATTATCCGGACCGATACAATGGTATTGCAGGCTCTCTCTGCCTCCAGCATATCTATCACAGCTACTGCCACCCGGACATAGCTGGTGGTATAACCTGTCAGATAAGACCTGCCATCTATCTCTGTTATCTCCTCAAAGAGAACGTCCTGCGTGGTTTCCAAATAATACTCCTGATATCTCTGCATTAATTTGGACTGTGTCCCGATCAGCATATCACTTCTGACCGCTTTCTCCTGCTCGCTAACTTGTCCTTCCATGCGGTCAGCCACAGTTCCCTGCCGTCTGGAATATTTAAACACATGAATCTGTGCAAAACCGATCTGTTCTGCATAAACTCTGGTTTGCTGAAACTCTTCCTCCGTCTCCTGTGGAAATCCCACAATAATATCGGTGGTAATCGCTGGATGTTCATATATTTTCCGCAGTATCTCCACTTTTTCCTGATATTCTGCTGTACTATAGTGTCTGTTCATTCGTTTCAGAACCGTATCACATCCACTCTGCAAGGACAAATGAAAATGCGGACAGATTTTTTCATTTTTAGCCAGTCGTTTTACAAATTCCTGGGTAATGATTCGCGGTTCCAATGATCCCAGACGGATTCGTCTAATCCCTTCAACTTCTTCAATCGCCTCTAACAATTCTAACAACGGAATCCCCTGCGCCTTGACAAATGCTCTGGCATCATTACCCTCTACCCCATATGAAGACAAATGAATACCGGTTACCACAATCTCCTGTATTCTCTGCTCTGCCAATTGTCTGACTTCTTCCTTAACCTGCTCCACTGGCTTGCTTGTCAAAGGTCCCCTGACATAAGGAATGATACAATAACTGCAATACTGGTTACATCCATTTTGCACCTGAATATATGCTCTGGTATGCTCCTCTGCCTGCGCTGCAGCAGAAATCCCAGTTGCATCTTTTTCTAAGCCGAACCGTCCCAACTTATGTTGTAAAGCCGTCTCTACCAGTTCCACTACCCTGTCCTTTTCTGTATTAGACAGAAACAAATCAATGGCTTCGTCCACTTCGCCTTTCTGTTTAGCTGAGTCCACATAACAGCCAGCAGCCACCACCACAGCATCCGGATTCATTCTTCTGGCACGATGCAACATCTTACGGGACTTACGGTCTGCAATATTGGTTACTGTACAGGTATTAACCAGATAAATATCCGCCTGCTCTGAAAATGCCACAATACGATATCCGGCATCTTCAAACCGGGATTTCATTCGCTCTGTTTCATAAGAATTTACCTTGCACCCCAGAGTTAGAAACGCTATTTTCACAGTAAATCTCCCTTCCACTCAATCAAATTGTACAAAAAATCCAAACGGATCTAAAATTTTTCTGTTATTTTTTTTGAGATTGTATATTGACTTTTAAGCACATAATGTCTAGTATAGAGTTGTAAATTAAAAAGGAGGTAATAATTCATGAAAACCGTAAGCATTTGTTTGAACTCTATTGACAAAGTAAAAGCATTTGTAAATGATGTAACAAAATTTGATACTGATTTTGATCTGGTTTCGGGCAGATACGTAATTGACGCAAAGTCCATCATGGGAATTTTCAGTTTAGACCTGTCCAGACCGATTGACTTAAATATCCATGACGATGACTGTATTGATGAGATCCTCAAGATCATAGATCCATACATCGTCAAATAAGACATACATCATTCATAGATTATTCAGAGACCGAGCTTTTTCTTACAAACAGAAAGAGCTCGGTTTTTTATCGAATAGGAAAATCAAGAAATGGTTATGACTTCTACACCATTAAGCGCCGTCTGAACCATCTCATCTATTTTTTCTGCCAAATTCTTCTCTGACTGGCGAATCCGCTTGATCTCCGGCTTGGTTACCGGATGCTTCGCCACAAAAATCGTACAACAGTCCTCGTATGGCTGGATAGATGTTTCATACGTTCCAATCCGGTCTGCAATATCTACAATCTCCTGTTTATCAAATCCGATCAGAGGACGGTACACCGGCAGATGACATACATCATTCGTAGCTGCCAGACTATGCATGGTCTGACTTGCCACTTGTCCAATACTCTCTCCGGTAATCATCCCCAGACAATCACTGCGTTCTGCCAGAGTCTCTGCAATCCGCATCATGTAACGACGCATGATGATCGTCAGTTCCTCATGAGGACACAGCTCATAGATCGCCAGCTGTATTTCCGTAAAATCCACAACGTGCAAATGAATGGGACCCGTATAACGGGAAATCAACTTCGCCAGATCCACTACCTTCTGCTTGGCACGCTCACTGGTATAAGGCGGTGCATGAAAGTACACCGCATCAATATATACTCCCCGCTTTGCGATCATGTAACCTGCAACCGGACTATCGATTCCACCGGACAAAAGCAGCATCGCCTTGCCATTGGTTCCCAGTGGCATTCCACCAGCCCCTGGAAACACTCTGGAATATACATAGGCTTTCTCACGAACCTCCACCCAGATCAAAACCTCCGGATTATGCACATCCACCGACAGGGTAGGAAAACGCTCTAAAAGATATCCCCCCATTTCCATGCAGACTTCCGGAGAAGTCAATGGATAATGTTTATCGCTACGACGGCATTTTACCTTAAAAGTAAAGTTTTGATTGTCATATTGCCGCTCCACAAAATCTCCCCCCGCCTTGGTCAGATGCTCCCATTCCTTATTTTCAATGACCTCT
>CAMWKN010000370.1 GCA_947174825.1 uncultured Clostridium sp. | reverse complement strand
ATCCTGGATGAACCTGTTAATGGACTTGATCCGAAAAATATTTCTGCACTCCGTATGCTTTTGAAAAAGTTAAATGAGGAACGTGGAATTACCATGCTGATCTCAAGCCACATTTTAAGTGAGCTGTATCAATTGGCAACGGATTATATTATTATCCACAAAGGAAAGATTATAGAGAGTCTTTCTCATGAACAATTGGAGGAAAACTGTGAGAATTATGTAAAAATTTGTACGGACAATTTACCACAATGTGTGATAGTCATTGAAAAAGAATTGAATGTTTTGGATTATAAAGTAATTGATGACCGTACTATACATATATATGCATTTACGGATGAACCACAGAGAATTTCACAGGTTTTGACACAGAATGGTATTGTAGTGGGGGAACTGTCCGTGTGTGGGCAGAGTCTGGAAGAATATTTCCTTTCTGTGACAGGAGGTGAATATTATGTATAATTTGCTAAAAGTGGAGCTTTACAAATTAAAGAAATTTAGCTTTGGCTATGTTGCCGTTTTTTTATTATTTGTGGCTGGGTATATTTTTGGAGATAATCGTATTGGCAATAGAGTATTTGAGATGGCAGATAACACAGATCTTGTATTTTCCTGTGTAATCAGCGATACCTCATTTGTGTTTTTTATATCGATTATTATGGCGGTATTTATAGGAAAAGATTTTTCAAATCGTACCATATGCCATGAAATTAAGTTGGGCTATAGTCGGTTCCAGATCCTTCTTTCCAGAATGGTTGTGGTATGTGCGTTTGCCGTACTGTTGCATGTGATATATGTTTTGTCTGCTGTGTTTGGTTTTTCTGTAGTGAGGGGATTTGATACCAGCGTACTTTGTGTTAGGAATGCTTTGTGGCTGCTGATTGTATTGATACAGTTAGTGGCAGTAATAAGCGGAGTTGTTTTACTATCTTTTTTGGCAAAGAGGTTGTCGGAAGCGATTGTCTTGTCTACCATGTACTCCTTTATATGTTGTAATATCTTGCGAAACTTTATGAGCTCAAAAATATTCACGCTGTCTTGTTTTTGCTTTGTACAGAGTAGTAGTACAGAGAATTTAGTCTATGCAACAATCAGTGCACTTGTTACCATGTTTATTTTTTTGACGATTGCTATTTTTTCATTCAACAAAGCGGAAGTAAAATAGGAGGTTGACCGTGCTGGAAAATATGATTATCTTAATACTTTTTGCCGCTGTTCTGATTTTTGCGGGAAAATATTATCAGTTGAAGAGACAACTGAAATCTATTTCCAGACAACTTTGTGTAGAACATACACGACTTGTGACGGTTGCGTTTGCAGACGATGATGTGGAGAAGGTTGCGTTAGAAATTAATCAGCTGCTGGAGGAGATACAGCAGGCAATCATCAAAAGTAACGCTTCTGCCATGTCCTTAAAAACTTCCATTGCAGACATATCCCACGATATGAAAACACCCTTAACTTCTGTTATTGGCTATTTACAGTTGGCAGAAAAAGAATGTGACGATGAAAAAATGGGAGAAATCATAGAGATCTGTCTGGAACGAACCCGCTATTGCAATTCGCTGATCAATGATTTTTTTGAATTATCGCTAATTGAGCTGCAAGGCTGCACTCCCAAGATAGAAAAGGTAGACGTGGCAGGAATCATTTGTGACCAGATACTTGCCAGTCATCCTGCCTTTGAGGAAAAAAATATTACCCCAAAGTTTGAAGATTTTGATAAAACTGTTTTTGTCTCCGCTGACCAGAGTATGCTAAACAGGGTAATCCAAAATTTGATTTCCAACGGCATTAAATATACCAGCGGAGACCTTTCGTTTTGTATCAGTGAGGAAAATGGGCGGGTAATCATAACCGTGTCTAATTCTGTCGACATTCCTGTTGATACCACACATATATTTGATCGATTTTATACAGAGGATAAATCAAGAAGCAGAGGAAGTGGTATTGGACTTTATATATGCAGGCAATTTGTAGATGCCATGGGCGGGAGTATCCGTGCAGAGATGGATGGAAACTGCTTATCTATTAAAGTGATCCTTCATTCGGCTTCTGGTGTTCCTATATAGGAAAGTGTTGGCAAAATGGTAGCAGTTCCTTTTACAATTTGGGAAAATCTACCAATAGAGGTCATACAAAAAAGTGCAAAATGACGATTTTGCACTTTTTTTGTGCGTCAAAAACAAAAAATACTTGCCATATTCCCAAAAAGATAGTAAAATATCATTCAAAGTGGTGGAAAGTGGGTGGAAGTGGTTGAAAAAACCACATTAGTGGGAAAGGTGGTGATCGTTATGTTTATGGGGCAGTATGAACACGCCATAGATACCAAAGGCAGAACGATCATACCGGCAAAGTACCGTGAAGAACTGGGTGAAAGTTTCGTAGTTACCAGAGGCTTGGACGGTTGTCTCTACCTGTATCCGGCAGCAGACTGGCAGGTATTTGTGGACAAGCTGAGCCATCTGCCATCCAATTTGAAAAACCGCCAGATACAAAGACAGTTTTTGTCAAAGGCCATGGAGGTAGTTCTCGACAAACAGGGACGTATCCTGATTCCGGCATTACTGCGGGAATTGGCAGGTCTGGAAAAGGATATCGTATTTGTGGGAATGATGAACCATGTGGAGATTTGGGACAAGGCACGTCTGGAACAGGAGAATATTGCGGAAAACGAAGAATTGTTAGAGACCGCCATGGATGAACTGGATATTTCTCTCTAATGCAGTTCGGGAGGAGGAGATCATCGTGGAGTTTCAACATGTATCTGTATTGCTGGATGAAGTGGTACAGGGCTTGCAAATTAAACCAGACGGAATTTATGTGGATGGTACGCTGGGAGGCGCCGGGCATGCCAGTGTGGTGTGTAGCAAATTAGGTGAATCCGGCAGGCTGATCGGAATTGACCAGGATGCAGATGCTATTGCCGCCAGTACAGAACGTCTCCGGATTTATGGAGATCGGGTAAGCATTGTCCGTAGTAATTACTCTGACATGGTAAATGTACTGCATCAGGAGAAGATTGACCATGTAGATGGGATTACGCTGGATCTAGGAGTGTCTTCCTTTCAGTTAGATACTTCGGAGCGGGGGTTTTCCTATCGAATGGATGCACCATTAGATATGCGAATGGATGACAGACAGGAATTATCAGCTGAGATTGTAGTCAATGAATATTCTGAGATGGAACTGTTTCATTTGATTCGCAACTATGGAGAAGATAAATTTGCAAAGAACATAGCCAAACATATTGTGGCAGAACGGGAGAAAGAACCAATCCGTTCTACTGGTAAATTGGCTGAGATTATTAGTCGGGCGATACCGATGAAAATAAAAAAGCAGGGGGGACATCCTGCCAAACGGACTTTTCAGGCGATTCGTATTGAAGTCAATCATGAGTTAGAGGTGCTGGAGCAGACCATTGGCGATATGATTGATCTGTTAAATCCTGTCTA
>CAMWKN010000369.1 GCA_947174825.1 uncultured Clostridium sp. | reverse complement strand
ATCTCATACTATATAATAAACGTAATCTATAGGCCAATAGATCAGTAAAAAAATGGAGATGATATTATATGAGTTTAGGTACAAATATTAGTTATTTAAGAAAACAGAAAAAAATAACCCAGGAACAATTTGCAGAGAAGATGAATGTTACCAGGCAGACCGTTTCAAGATGGGAATCGGATGAAATAACCCCAGAACTGTCAAAACTAATCGATATGAGTGAACTATTTGCCTGCAAACTGGATGCTTTGGTTAAGGAAGAATTGTCCATCCAGAAGGAAATATATTCTTCGATTCAGATTAAGAGAATAAGTGCTTTTAAGATGGCAAGCTATGTAATGATTTCACCAAATCCGGAATCAGATGCAATGGGATATATGGAAAGATGGGCAGTGAACAGTGGGCTTAAGTCAGCTGTTTCACAGGTAAAGTATATCGGATGGGATTTTCCTTACGTGTCGCAGGAACAGCAGAGCAGGTTTGGAATGCATGGTTATGTAGCTGCATGCGTAATTCCGGAAGAATTTGAAACAGATTATCCCGGAGTGCAGTATTGGGAAAATATGGAAGCAGATTATGCAGTCATAACAATCAAGGAACCATTTGTGCAGCCTTTTGAGAGAATACCAACTGCCTATCAATTGATAATGGAATATTTGCAGGCAAACAATTTCAAGAATAAACAACAGGATAATATAATTAGTTGCTTTGAGTATGAGTACACAAAAGATGAAGTAACTTATATGGATGTGTTTGTTCATGTAGATGGAGTGGCTAAGATTGATGCGTTTTCTAAGTTTAGTATGTAATAATAATGGAAAAGGAGAGGATGCTTATAATGCAAAAGATTAAAAGTGATGTGAGAATTACTTATCCATCTTCTACAGGTAATTTGGTAATGGAAATTCTTTTACTGCTTTTTATGGCGGCAGGTTTGTTTTTTAATATACCGTTGGCACCCAGAAATATATGCGTGGTTTTTTGGGTAATATTTGGGCTGTTATGGGGGATAAATTTACTACGTTTTTATAAGAATACCGGAGTTGGAGTTGTGAAATGCTGTTCGTTGCAGTTGATTATTTGTGGTCTGCTGGGAGCCATGCTGGTATTCCTGTGGAATCAATATTTGCCCTACAGTAGTTATCAGTCCGATATTATTACGGTAATACTTTTAGCGGTCGTGGTTGGATGCAGCTTTTATTGTTATCAGGAGAAACAGACCGTTTATTATACCACCTTTTTGCTCTTTCCTTATTGTATTTTATCTGCTGATTTTATATTGTTTACAGGCTTTTTTTCTACTATATTGTTATTGATGGCATTTTTTAATGGAAGCCTGGTTTTTACCAATGAAAGAATGGATGATGATGAATATTTTGGAAATAAAAATCATTAAGTATTTGTATGAGTGTGGCAAAGTGGGTCACGGAGGTTATTGGTGCTGTAAAACCAATAACCTCCGTGACCCACTTTCCGACTAACCTCAAAAGTATTTATCCATAGATAAGCCTTTGAATAAATACTTTTGGTAAAGATTTTTAATTTCTTTATTCCCTATCTGATTATCACATCTTCAGTTCAAATTGTTTAACCGATTCTTCCAAAGATGTGGATTGTGCGAATAATTCCTGGCTGGTCGCAGAGGTTTCTTCTGCTGCCGCAGAATTATCCTGGATTACTTCTGAAATCTGTTCAACGCCTATTTCCAGCTGCTTCATTGACTCCGCTTGGGAAGTTGATAATGAGCTGATTTCCTTGGTTGATTCCGCCAAGGTCTGGATTCCGCTGATGACGATGCCAATTGACTGCATTGTTCTCTGCATAATTTCGTTTCCATTTTCAATTTCACGAATGGCATTCTCAATTAATTCCTTTGTATTGGCGGCTGATGTGGTACTATCTGCAGCAAGTTTACCAATCTGATCTGCAACTACTGCAAATCCCTTTCCGGATTCGCCGGCTCTTGCTGCTTCAATGGATGCGTTTAATGACAGAAGGTTCGTCTGAGAAGCAATATCCTCAATGGAAGTAATAATGTTTGCGATTTCCTTTGAAGTATCATTAATTCGAACCATTGCTTCGTTCAGCTGCTTGATATCCTCATTGCTATTCTCGGCTTCCGACCTAAATTCTGCGGCATTGTGGTAGGATGTCTCGGCTTTCTCTGAACTGTGGATAATTGTCTCTGTAATATTTTGGATAGTGGCTGTCAGCTCTTGAACAGAGGCCGCCTGATTTGTAGCACCCTCGGCCAGTGATTGTGCATTTTCTGCCAACTGTGAGGAACCCATTGAGACCATCTCGGAGGACTCGTGGATGCTTCCCATTGTATTGCTTAAGGTGTTTGTGATAACCTCGAGTGTATTCTCAAGGGTTTTGAAATCTCCCATGAAACTTACGTTAGAGGTAATATTAAAGTTTCCTTTTTCAATTTCAGTCAATTGCCTAATCAGCTCACGTATGTATGTTTTGATCATCTCGGTGGTTTCCACGAAGGAGTCTGTCATTTCTCCAATTTCATCCGGATACATTTTCTCAACTGAGATATCCAGGATACCCTGCTCAAGCTGTGCACATGCCTCTTTCACATTGGTAATAGGCTCTGCAAAAAGTTTTGCCACAAATGAAGCAAATTTCGTAGCAACAACTCCTGCAATGAGGATCACCAAAACCATGATGATGGTACAAATCGTGGTTGTAGTTTTTAAAATGGTAGATGTGCGAGTACCCATTTGCACATTTAAGTCGATCAGGCTTTCTACAGAGGCTGTAAGCTCCTTTAATTTAGGCTTTCCCTCTGTGACCAGGACATTTAGAGCTTCTTCCTTCTGGTTATCCAGGGCAAAGGTTCGTGCCCGGCTAAAGACGCTGCGGTATTCCGGCAAAAGTTGATCGATCTCCTCCACGTATTTCAGTTCTTTCGCCGTAGTACAGTTCTTCTTCACTTTCTCATAGGCGGCATCCGTTTTCGTTATTGCTTCTGTCAATTCGTTGTCTATGCTCTCTAACTGTTCTTGATCGGATATGAGCATCAATTCTCTGATCAGGGTTGGTTCTTTCTGCATATAAGTGCTGAATCTACCGATCTCACCCTGTGAAAAACCATTGGATACCAGTGCGTTGGAATATTGGATATTGCTGTATAGTATAGCAATAATGCCCAGAACACCTGATATACTGGCCAGCAATGTAACCAATCTAAAACAATACTTCAGTTTCGCTTCCACTTTCATGTTTTTAATCTTGTTAAACATAATATTACCCATTCTTTCTTGTTAAGTGTTTGACATAGTTCATAAAATTTGGTTTTTAAATAATTTCCTTATGTATTATTACTTTCCATAGATGCTCCTTTCTTGGATTGGTTACTATAAGCACTAAGCTAATTCTTTTAATGAATTATAACACATTAGTATGAATAATCCTATAATTATTTTTTATATATTGGAAGATACATTAG
>CAMWKN010000368.1 GCA_947174825.1 uncultured Clostridium sp. | reverse complement strand
GGGATGGTCCAGAGAACCGTCATATTTTGCAGAAATAATATTATCGTACATTGAATGGCTCATAGAAATACCTCCTAATTCTTATTTTATTATATGACAGGATAGAAAAAGATGCAATGGAAATCTTAATAACAATAGTATAAATAATTGGAAATGGTTTGCTATTTACAGTTGATTTTTTGATAGGATCATTTTGGGTTATCTACCAGTTGGTAATTGACATTTTAGTGAGGTATGATATAATTACGGTTGTTAATTTCTCATCAAACAAAAATGGAGCAGAGAAAGCTTATGAAGCAATATATTAAAAATTTTTTACGGTATAAATATTTACTGCTGGAATTGATTAAGAAGAATATAAAGTTAAAATATCGAAGATCCTATTTAGGCATTTTGTGGACATTGATTGAACCGTTATTGACCATGATGGTATTGACGCTGGTATTTGGTACCTTTTTTGGAAATAACGATGAGCAGTATCCCGTATATATTCTGTCGGGACGTCTGCTGTATTCCTTTTTCAGTTCGGCATCCAAGGCAGGACTCAAGTCGGTTAGTGGCAATGCAGGAATGATAAAAAAGGTATATGTTCCCAAATATATTTATGTTTTATCAGCAGTTATTTCCAATTTTGTTACCTTTTTGATTTCTTTGGTGATACTGGTAGGAGTTGGTGCTGTACTAAATGTAAAACCTACGATATACTTATTCCAGGCTGTGGTTTCCTTATTGATTTTGTTTGTGATGACAATGGGAATCAGCATGATTTTGGCAACTTTGAATGTATTTTTCCGAGATATTGAATATATATGGTCAGTGGGTACAATGTTAATTATGTATGCTTCTGCTATATTCTATCAGACGGATCGTGTCATCAATACCGGGAATGGCTGGATCTTTAATGTGAATCCGATTTATATGTGTATTTCCAATTTCCGAAATTCAGTATTATATGGATGTCCCATCAACATGCGTTACTGTGTGACATCTTCCATTGTGGCGATCGTTTTGTTATTGGTGGGCATTGTATTATTTAACAAGAAACAGGACAAATTTATATTGTATGTATAGGAGGCAGCTCGTGAAAGAGGTTACAGCAGTAAAGGTAAAAAATGTTGGTATGCGTTTCAATCTTAGTCAGGAACGTGTAGACAACTTAAAAGAATACTTGATTAAATTTGTCCGTCGGGATTTAAAGTACGATGAATTCTGGGCGTTGAAGGATATTGATTTTGAAATCAAGAAGGGGGAACGTCTGGGAGTTCTGGGACTGAATGGATCTGGAAAAAGTACCTTGCTCAAAGTGGTTTCCGGTGTTTTGAAACCATCTGTAGGAACAGTGCAGACCAGAGGGATTGTGGCGCCTTTGTTGGAATTGGGTGCCGGATTTAGTGCAGAATATACTGGGAGAGAGAATATATATCTCTATGGTGCCGTTTTAGGTTACACCAAAGAGTTTCTAGATGAAAAATTTGATGAGATTGTGGATTTTTCCGGATTGGGAGAGTTTATTGAGGTACCGTTGAAAAATTATTCTTCTGGTATGAAAGCGAGATTGGGATTTTCGATTGCTACAGTTGTAGAACCGGATATTTTGATTCTGGATGAGGTTTTATCAGTAGGAGATAAGAAATTCCGTCGAAAGAGTGAAAAGAAAATTATGAGCATGTTTGACCGGGGTGTAACAGTGTTGTTTGTGTCCCATTCCCTGGAACAGGTATGCCGTCTTTGTGACAGGGCAATCATATTAGACAGTGGGAGATTGGTTGCGAAAGGATCTGTCGAAAAAGTCGCAAGAATATATAAGAATATGACGGAATAATGGTGTGAAATGTGATAGAATGAATTAAAGAAAGTTTCTGTAATATCAGTGTGAGAGGTACAAGCGGGGGAAACGATATGAAATGGAAACGTTATGTATGCTTTTATATTTTGTTACCATTTTTGTTAGAGATCATCATTGAATCGCTGAGCCGTAAATCAGTGATCTCTGCAGCAGGCTATATGATTCATAATCCATTGCTTTTTGTTTTTAATACCTTAATTATCATGTTAACCTTGTCAATTGCCATGTTTTTTAAGAGGGAAATATTTGTATTGACAACGGTTTCTGTGGTCTGGCTTATTTTTGGTGTTGCCAATTTTGTGATTTTACATTTTCGGGTAACGCCTTTTTCAGCAGTAGATTTTACTCTGATTACCAGTGCCATCAAAGTTTCCAGTCATTATTTTAATATTTTTACGATTGCCATGATGATCGTTGCAGTGATTGTGCTGTTTGGTGGCATGATTGGTTTGTTCCGCAAAGCGCCAATCAATGACCGGTATAGCCATAAAAGACTTCTGTTTTCTGGGATTTTTTGTATAACGCTGGGGGTTGCTATTGCTGTGATTCACAATAGCAGTCATTCTGTACAAGCGTTATCTACGAAATATACGAATATTGCGGAGGCATATGAAGACTATGGATTTGCCTATTGCTTTGCCAATAGTATTATTGATTCCGGGATCAAGAAGCCGGAGGATTACAGTGAGGAGTCGGTGCAGGCAGTGGTAGATTCTTTGGAAAAGCAGGAAAATGAGGAGCAGAGACCGAATGTGATCATGGTGCAATTAGAATCATTTTTCGATGTGGATTATGTGAAAGGACTGGAGTTTTCCAAGGATCCTCTGCCGTTTTTCCATTCTCTGCGAAAAAAATATTCTACTGGATTGATTACGGTACCTACGGTGGGAGCAGGTACTGTCAATACAGAATTTGAAGTATTGACTGGTATGCGTCAACGTGACTTTGGAGTTAGCGAATATCCATACAAAACGATTTTGAAGTCTACTGCTAGTGAGAGTGTCTGTAATGATTTGAAGAAACTGGAGTATCGAACTCACGCGGTACACAATAACGAAGCAACTTTTTATGGAAGGAATCGTGTCTTTTCCAGTTTAGGATTTGATTCATTTACCTCCATGGAATATATGAATGGTATTCAGGATAATCCAAATGGCTGGTGCAAGGATGATATTTTGACAAATGAAATTATTAAAACTTTGGATTCTTCGGAGGGAGCAGATTTTACCATGGCAATTACTGTACAGAGTCATGGTAAGTATGAGGGAATTGAAGTGACGGATCCACAGCTGGTTCAGGTTACCGGTGCGCCGGAAGGAAAAGAGGAAGCCTACCAGTATTATGTCAATCAATTATATGAAGTAGACCAGATGATTGCGTCTTTGGTCGGGGAGTTGTCGAAACGTCAGGAGAAAACCATATTATTGCTTTATGGCGACCATTTACCAAGCCTGGGACTGGAGAAACAGGATCTTACTAATGGCAATCTTTATCAGACACAATATGTGATTTGGGACAATATGGATCTGAAGAAGCAGGATGGTATCTTTTATTCTTATCAGATTTATCCAGAAGTGTTAAAACGTGTGGGAATCCATGAGGGATTGATTACGAA
>CAMWKN010000367.1 GCA_947174825.1 uncultured Clostridium sp. | reverse complement strand
ATTCAAACTAAGCACCAAATTAAAAGTAAAAGTAAAACGTAAAAAAGTATACTTTAAGACCAAAAAAGGTAAGACAAAAATTACCCGTATGAGCACCATGATCACGGATGCCAACGGGGTATCCACTTCCAAAGTAAGACTCTCTTATAACAAAAAAACAAAAACCTTAAAGGTGACACCAGACAAGAAATGGTGGAACAGTAAAAAGAGAAAATTCCCGGTAGAAATCCGGACGACATATATTACAGACAAGCATAGCAGGGACGTAAAAGTTGGAGCTGCTTATTCAGGGGTGCCAAACAATAACTTCAGTTATAACAAGTCACTTCTTTTGCAGGCAAACAAATGCGTCGCATTTACCAAGATGAACAGTCTGCCAGAACTGCAACAGAAAAATGTGCAGATTCGTGATGCAGCATTACATATCAAAAATGAAAAGACATTGAACTTAGGTTCTGGAAAACTTTTTAACATCGGTATCCATAAGGTAAAGCAGAACTGGACAGTCAACAAAGTGACCGACAACAACCGTCCGGCTTATGAGCCGAATGCTGCTGCTTCTGTGGGAATCCAGAAAGCAGGAAATTACAATTGCGATGTGACGGGTATTGTAAAAGCATGGTATGCCGGAGAAGCTAATTATGGAGTGGCTCTGGTAGCGAACAATGCCAATGGATCCTATCAGGCGAAACTGGACAGGAATCCGTACTTTACCGTACATTACGAAATTGTCGGCTTTGAAGGAGCGGCAGAACTGAAAGAAAATGTTCCGATTACCCGTTCCGTAATCAAGGCAGGACAGGAAAACTATTACTACTTCGATGCCAAACCTGGCATTGCCTACGACATCTACACCGAATCATCCATTGATACCCAGGCAATCATGTATGACACAGGTAAAGAACGGGTGGGCTATGACGATAACTCCGGTCTGGATAACAACTTCCTCTTTACCGGGGCATATAACGGCAGAAAATATCTGAAGGTAAATGTAAAGAACAATGGAACGGGGAATTATACCATCCATATGAAAAAGCGTTTTGCCATTCCGGAGCCGACAGCCATCAAAGGGCAGGACAAAGTTACTATCACATGGAATGCAGTAGACAATGCAAAAGAATATCTGGTCTGCATCTATGAAGATGGTAAGAAGATCAGTGAAGTAGTCGTAACAGGCACGTCTTATGATTACATATACAACAATGAAACAGCAGGAAAAATCCTTGGTTTTACCGTAACGGCAAGGGAAAATGCATCCCTTACGGGGGAAACATCCCGCATGATTTTCAATACAGACAGCCAGTCTGAGTGGGTATATACCACACCAATGCAGTACGGCAGAAAGAACAGTTCTGTTACTGCACTGGATGGAAAAATCTATGTGTTAGGCGGGAAAAATGCTACAGGCTCTCTGAAGAGTTTTGCAGTATATGATACGGAAAAGAAAACATGGGAGACTCTGCCGGATTATCCAGGCACAACAACCGGAATCTGCAAGGCAGCTATGTTTGCCTACAACAATGAGATAACTGTCATTGGTGGTCAGACCGATACCAGTGTTATGGCAAAACTATTAAATGGTGTATATATCTTTAATACAGAGACAAAACAGTGGCAGAAAAAAGCAGACATGGCAGAGGGCAGAACCAATCTGGCATACGCAGTTAGCAAAGATCAGCTCTATGCATGGTCAAAGGCAGGAGAAACCGATAAAGCGGAAATATATGATATCAAAACCGATACCTGGGAAACTGAAATCATGCCAGATACCAGCACCGTTATTGATGCCGCCAGCGTAGACAATCGTGTGTTTGTATTAAAAGAGGACGGGGAGAAGATGTTCTGGCAGGAATATCTTCTGGAGGATAACATATTTGAGGATGCAGGGGCAGAGTGTCCGTTTGCAGTATCCGACAAATACAAGTCATCCGCTGTCATCAGTGGAAAAATATACATGGTAAAAGAAACGGATACCAAGGAAGTCCTGGTCTATGATGCCTATGCGGACGAATGGAGCCAGATTTCCGCTATGAACCTGACAAAGAAAGAGTCTGCCATGGTGGCATCCGGTAATGACGTGTACAGTATTGGTGGAGAAATGAGCGGATATGGTGTACTGGACGTAGTGGAGCAGTATACCGTCAAGGTGCAGACAACCACCAAGGAAATGTTAGTGAAGAAAGGCGAAGCTTATGAACTGCAGGTAACAGCCGGAAATCTTAAAAAGGGACAGACAAAGATTGTGACTGTAAACGTCAATCCCGATGAAATGCAGATATTAGATGCCTCCTCTTTCGAGGAAGAGGAGGTGCTGAAAGAGGGAGCCGATGGAGTTACACTCCTAAAATACCAGCCGAAAAAGGGTGTGATAGTGCTGAAACTGACTGGAAGTCTGGAGCGGGGAGAGAGCTATGAAACCTACCAGTCTATTCCAGTGGAAGGAAAGATGGATGGAAAGACCAGGGTGGAGATTACCCTGACGGAAATGTGAGAAGATGTTCTACAGGCTCATGCCAAGGGGCATTTCGCCAAGATCATCTATGGTTCGCCAATGTCCCGATAAGGAGACATTGGCGAATCTACTCACATGGAAGAATGCAGAGCATTCTTCCGGGTAAGAACTAGTAGAATGAGGGGACCATAGCTGGTAAGTCCTAATTGTTATGTTTGGTGTTTTTAAAAAAGAAAATTTTTCTGGAATGGGGGGGATTTTTTGGACTTGAAAAAGTTAATCAAGGCAAAGAAAAAAGTTTGTGTGATGGGCATTTTGATTATTTTTCTGTTTGCTATCGCAGGAACGGTATTTTTTGTGATACGAAATAATAACCAAAGTAAGAAGAAACAGAGTGTAGAGAAACAAAAAGAGGAAAATTACCTTTCTCTCAGTGCTTCAGATAGAGAAACAGTGGATTTGTATGCAGAAATTTATGAGATGTCCAGAGAGGATGTGGCAGAGATTCAGATAAAGTGGGGAGACTGGGATGAGACAGCGAAGGAACTGGAAAAGGCTTTCTTTACGATTCCGGAAAACGAAAAATATCAGATGGAAAAGGACGGTTATTCTCTGGAGGATTTGCAGGAAGCAGAGAAGCTGTCTGCCAAAACCGGAAGAAAAGCGATGGAGTTAGCGAAAGCCAAGGGGAAGGTTTCCGATAAGCGGCAATGGTCGGAAGTGGTTAAGGATAGTGAAATTCTTACCACAGAGGAGCAGCTGGGACTGACCAAGGAGCAGGTGCAGGAATTAGAGAATAAATCGCTGGAAAAAGAGGAACGGGTGGAAGTGGCGATCCTGATTTTGAATGGGAAGTATACATTTGATGATGTGATGAGGGAGTTGGATGTGGGGAAAACGATAAAGTAATTGAAGAAAAAGGATTTTAATAGATGATGAGTAGAAGATAATATTCTTAAAGAAAGATCGTTGTTAATAAAGAAGCTTACATGAAGGAGGTATAAAAATGCGGAGTA
>CAMWKN010000366.1 GCA_947174825.1 uncultured Clostridium sp. | reverse complement strand
GGATGGATTGATAGAAGATATGGACTGGAAGATGTTATATCCAGAGGACAGACTGGATTTTATACGTTTTTGTGCCAATCGAAATTATTATGCTAAGGCAAGGGAAGGGATTAAGCGTTATGGATTCCAGCAGATGGATGCCAAAATTTTGCTGTCTGTTTATGAAGAAATCTTTCAGGAGGAATCCATTGCCGAGAGTAGCGGTCTGATTAAGTTGGCATGGTATATGTTCTGGGAGGGAGTTTACAATGACGATACGCTGCGTTATCTCTGCAATTATTTTACCGGTACAGTAGAAGAGATGGTACAGATTTGGGCAGAGTCGCAAAGGGCAGATTTTGAGACATTACCATTTCAGGAGAGGCTTCTGGCACAGGCTGTTTTTTCAGGAGAGATGGCTCCAGAAGTATTTGATATCTTCTATTATTATCAGGAGCAGGGCAGCAATAAGCGTTTGCTCTTAGCTTTCAAGAAATGGATGGCATATGAATATTTGTTGAAGAACCAGATGCTTCCGGTGGAGATGTTTGGCTATTATTTCCGGGATGTTCAAATTCAGGAAAATCTTCCCTGTCTCATTGCCGTACTGAAATATTTTAGTACTTGTGACAAATTGTCAGAGGAAGAAGTAAATTTTGCGGATTATCATCTGATAAAGTTATACGATCAAAAGATTGTTTTTCCATTTTATCAGGATTTTTACGGTAAGTTCCCTTTGCCGACACATATTATGGATGAGCGGTATATTTCCTATATTGCAGATCCAGCTTATGAGGTAACCATACATTACCGTGTTCTTGCATCGGATGGTATGGCTGGCAAGTTTCGGGTGGAGAAGATGCGGGATGTGTTTGAGGGAATTCGAGTGAAAGAATTTGTTTTGTTTCAGGATGAAATTTTGGAATATTATGTGACAGAACACCGTCCGGGCGAAGAAGTTAAGAGTCCGGTACAGCAGGTGACTATGGTGGAATCTATGGATAAAGCACGATCCAGCAGCCGTTATCATACTTTGAATCTGATGATGATTGCGCAGGAGATGCAGGATGATATTACCTTGATTGATTTGATGGAGGAATATGCCAAGGATCGGGAAATGGCAAAAGAGGTTTTCCGACCATTGTAGGAAAGGAGCAGGTATCCTAATGGACAAACATAGTTTATTAGTAGGTCTGGATCTGGGAGAGAAAATTACCCAGTTGTCCTGTTTTGATCATAAACTTTTTGAGCCAGTTCCGGTTGGAAGGGAAGTACATGTTGATAAAGATCGGGAATATGAGATTCCCACGGCATTGGTGGCAGTTCCTTCTATAGGGGAGTGGCGTTATGTGGATGAGGGAGCCATACCTTCCGGTGGCGTATTGATTGAGAATATTCTACAGCATGTCAGAGAAGAAGAATTATTTACGGTAGCAGGATATACCTTTCAGAGTAAGGATGTATTAAAACGGTATCTGGTCAAAATTTTAAGTCTGCTCAAAGAGTATAGTCCGGATGAGATGATTAAACGTCTGGTTATTACTATTCCTGAAAAACATCCGGTATTGATCGAAGTTTTGCGGGAAATATGTGCCGATTTGGATATTCTTAGTGATCGTTTGGTCATTCAAAATCACAAGCAGAGTTATATGTATTATGCGGTGAGCCAGCCGAAAGAATTATGGCTGAATAATGTGGGAATGTTTGAATTTAATCAGGAACATCTGGCATATTATCAGATTAATATTGACAGGCGTACTACACCTTGGATTGTGGGGGTAAATCAAAAAAATCTGGACAGTCAGATGGATTACGATATGATTTCTGATGAGGAAGTGGATATTTCCTATGCTTTTGTTAATTTGGCGGAGACCGTACTGCATAAAAAGATGGTAACAACATTGTATGTTACCGGGGAAGCATTTGAACAGGAATGGGCGGATGAAGCCTTAAAGGAATTGTGCGGAGGCAGAAGGGTATTCCGCGGACAAAATATTTATACAAAAGGGGCATGCTATGCTGCCAGGGAATATACCGATGAGGCGAAGCTGCAGCAATGTATGTTTTTGGATGAGGATATGATTACCTCTAATATTTCCATTCGCACTTATCATGAGGCTGAGATGCAGGATGTGATGCTTGCTAAGGCAGGGACATTTTGGGATGAGATTGATGCCAGTATTGATGTGATTCCGGATCAGGAAATGGAAATTCAGATGATTACGCAGGATGTGCTGCGGCATGAGACTACAACACATATGTTGTCCTTAAGTGGTTTTACAGAAAGAGAAAATAAAATGACACGTTTCACCATCCGCATTCGATTTGCGGACACGGAGACTTGTATTGTGACTTTGAAAGATAATGGTTTTGGAGAGTTTTATCCGTCCAGCAACCGGATCTGGGAACGAAGCATAAAAGTTTAAAAGAGGTGTGCATATGGGAAAATTAATACTGTGTAGCAGCAGACTGGCAAAGCGTCCTTATTATTTTCATCTGACGGATACCCGGGTGTATTCCATTGAGGAAGTATGCTACTACATGAATAAAAATATCTATATCATGCAGGGCGAAGTGTTTGATCCGGGATTTGTGACATGGCTGCGGGAAGAGCTGGGAATGGAAGAAACAGCAGAGAAGATGGAGAATATGCTTAAGAAGCATGCAGATCTCAAAGATATTGTTGTGACATTATGCTGTAGTTGCGATTATTATGATGAGGCAGAGATCAATCAGATGATTCGGATTATGGAGGAGACAGATAATCTTCCAGCCAGAGCGAAATTAAAAATTCAGGCAGATAATGAACTGCAATGTGAGCATTTTGAACGGGCAGCAGAGATCTATCAGGCGATTCTGCGCAGTGATGATATGCTGCAGGCAGCTCCGGCTGAATATGGACCAATTTATCATAATATTGGTGTGGCATATGGAAGACTTGGGGAGTACAACAAGGCGGCAGAATCTTTCCTGCATGCTTATGAAAAGAATAATCGTGAGGAAAGTCTACAGTCTTATCTCTTTGCTTTACATCTGGCAGGTAAGGACGATGCGTGGAAGGAAGCCGCAGAGCGATTGGAGGTTCAGACTGATCAGATTGTCCGTTTGGAAGCAGAGTATAATGAGATTCGGAAACGTTGCTCCATATCCAGAAAAGTGCGGCAGGTAAAACGCCTGCGGTATCTGGCAGGGAGTGGCAGATTGTCTGAATATTATGACAAGATTAAAAGAAATATTAAGGACTGGAAAGAGGAGTATCGCAAGGAAATAAGCGTATAATAGTTTGCTTTGCAAACTATTATACGCTGGAAAAATGCTATCGCATTTTTCGTGGATGGATTGATTTTTTATGGATTATTTGTGCCGCAGGTGGCGGCATGTTTAGGAAGTGGATAAAGGAGCAGAGGTCATATGGCATTTTGGAACCGCAGAAGGAAGCGCAGGGAGGCAGAGCAGCAGGAGCCTGTCCGGATTATAGATGGAGCGCAGGAG
>CAMWKN010000365.1 GCA_947174825.1 uncultured Clostridium sp. | reverse complement strand
GAATGAGGCTTTTGACAATCAGATCATGCAAAAAATATTACCGCGCATTCAGGGAAGCACAGAGGCAACAGCGAAGATTTTGAGGAAACTATTTAGTGAAATATGTGCCGGGCCGTTTACTAACAAAAACGGAGCAAGTGACTCTCACAAGATGGAAAATTATATGGCCGAGAGCGGAAATGCAAATTATCCGAAAAGTGCAGAAAAGATATGGAAGATGTTAAGGAGATACGAAGACGATGACTTTACCTCCTATTGGGTGTAATCAAATAGTAGATGTGAGCACGGAAAATATTCGTGTCACGATTAAGAGAAGGAAGAAGCCTTCTCTTACTTCAGATGCTCTTTTGCAGCAAGAGTCCAAGCTGGAAATATGGGGGGATATAAAGCAACTTAAAATCGGGAACGAGATATGTGATGATAGTATCGGAGCAGATTATACACATATAAGTGTAGCACCATTATTTTTTGAACAGTCGGATTATATAGTTAATGCCAGAGCTTTGAATGGAAGCACACTTCATTTTGAGCATGCAGATAAAAATGTAAGAGAGGCACTTTCTGTACCATTTGATGATGCAAGCATGTTGAGTGGAACCATTAATTTTGGGAGTGAGGTAGGTTATTCAAACCTGATTTTCAGAGACGAACAGGGGAATAAATTATTGATGGAGATAGAAATATTTCCGTCAAAATTGTCATATAAGGAAGATTACGAAGCAATAAGAAACGATATTAATGAGATGGTGGAAGCTGCTGCTATAGATTTTATCAATTCGACCTTTGCTTTAGGAACAATTAGCGCATCAAAAAATGATGTTCCGGCTATTTTCTTTTCGCTGATAAACCAGCTGTTTGGGAAGTATTATAAAGCCGTAAACGCAATAATGTCAAAGCCTAATCACAAGCTTGTCACAGAGCACGAGACCATCCCGGCGCATAAGATCAGAAAGATGGATTCTGCAACATATCAGTGGATAGAAAAACATCCTGAAAGAGCCAAAAGAACAGACGGAAAAATCTGTGTTAACGGTGCACCGGCGGTAAAAAAAAGAATTACTTATGATACTATTGAGAATCGACTCGTCAAATTCATGCTTTCAACAACAGTAAAAAAGCTTTCAAAGTTTAGGCGTAATTATCTTATAGGCTTTAGAGATCCTGAAATAATAGGAAGAATAGACAGTATGATATCCCGAATAAACAGACAGTTAAAAAATCCTGTTTTTGAAGAGGTGTCTCAATTAAAAGATATTAATACAATGTCTCTGGTATTTCAAATGGCACCGGGATACAGAGATTTATATAAATATTTTCAGTTGATCCAACGTGGAATCTCCTTTAGCGGGGAAATATATAGTTTCTCGATGAAGGATACTGCAAAGCTGTACGAGTATTGGTGTTTCATTAAACTTGTAAATATCATGAAAACGAAATATACGTTTATCGATGACGGAAAGGATATTATCAAGGCAAACAGAAAAGGCGTTACGGTTACATTGTCAAAAGATAGCAAATCCGTAGTCAAATTTATAGATACAAAGACGGGAGATAAGTTCAAACTTATTTACAATCCGGGAGCATATCCTTCGGACACGGTTAAGCAGGTACCGGATAATGTTTTATCTCTTGAAAAAAGCACAAATTCTGAGGGAAAGACTGCAGGATATCAGTATATTTTCGATGCAAAATACAAGGTAGAGATGAATCCGGACGAGTATTATCCGGATGTTTCCCCAGGGCCTAAGGTTACAGACATTAATACTATGCACCGTTATCGAGATGCTATCGTGTCGACAGAAGGAAAACGGAATGAAAAGTTGATGTTTGGGGCGTATGTGCTCTTCCCGTATCCTAATTCCGAAGAAGAATATCGAAAACATCATTTTTATGAGAGTATAGAAAAAGTTAATATAGGTGGAATTCCGTTTCTGCCGAAGAAAACAGAGATTGCAGAGGAGCTACTGACGAGACTCGTCGGAGAATCCGATGCCAGTGCATTTGAACGAAGTATTTTGCCGAAGGGAATTGAAGAGAGGCTTGAAAAAACAGATTGGAATAAGCGAGATGTACTGGTTGGAACACTCAGTTCCAAGGAGCAAATGAAAGAAGTTTTGGCGGGAAATTACTATTATGTTCCCATAAAGAATATGCCAAACAAAAAAGGACAGGCAGGATATGTTGCATTATACCAATCGCAACGACTGTATGGGAAGGAGGCAGGAATACTATACTATGGTGAGATCATTCAGACAGTGATAAAATTACGCAAGAATATTAATAAACTTCCCGGAAGAACCGGTCCGAAGGAACGTTGCTATGTATTTACGGTAAAAGAATGGGAGATGTTGGACTACAGAATTGAGTACGAAGCAGAATGGGTATATAAACCACGCTTTACAAACCTGTTTCTCTTGCAAAACTGTCGAAAGACATTCGAACTTTTCAATATCCGGTCGGCTGAGGATTATCGTTTGGTCTCCGAACTGCGTAGGATTCAGAAGAATATTCAGGTACAGGATAATCCGAAAGACCTGTTTGTAAGATTTAATGAATCGATATCAGTTTATAATGACGAAGATTACATATACGTTTTTGTCGACGGTAAGCTTATGCTAAAAAGATCGACAAAGTCATTTGCTGAACATCCAAGTCAAGTTTTTAGAGACATTCAAAAATTGATTGATTAGTATATCATTTACGCAATGGTAGGAAATATGAAATGTCTTGACAATCACATCTGATGCGCAGGACTTTGCTTTCGTTTCAGTCTTTGTTGTAAAACACGTTTTCGTAACTATCGGTGCGTAGAAGGATGTCCGGCATTGAATCCGGAATCTACTCATCTGTTCGCAGATTGTCTTTAAGGCAACACTGGGCTGTATAATAGGATGACCGGTTCACAATGGATGTGTCCAACAATAAAGCAGTGCGCAGGGTTTTCATGGTATAGCAGAGGACATTGCCACTGGTTGAAAAGAAATCGTTGAAAATAAAAATTCATTATGTATGTGCCAAGATGGCTGGAGTACCACGATTTGATACAATGCACCCAAGCATGCGTTTGGGTGCAAATTTTGACAATAGGAATTCTAATTATTTTTTTATGTATAAAATCAAGACCCGGAAAGTGAAAATTGCATTTTCGAGTCTTTTTTATTCCGAAAAACGGAGGATATTATTCCTTTAGAATTGATATTATTCCGAAAGAGAGGTATAATGTTTGGGAAAGCGAGGTGTACTTTTTATGTATATGACAGTAAAGCAGGCTGCGGAGAAGTGGGGGATTTCCGACAGGCGTGTGCGTATATTATGCGCAGAAGGTAAGATTTCCGGTGTTACTCGTGAAGGACGCAGCTGGATGATTCCGGCAGACGCGAGAAAACCGGAGGATGGACGGTTTAAAGCAACAGAGAGTTTACTGACAGCCATAGACAGGAAGAAAAGGGAACTGGATACCAGACGTCCGTTGACC
>CAMWKN010000364.1 GCA_947174825.1 uncultured Clostridium sp. | reverse complement strand
TTCTCACATAATACTTCTTGCCCGCTTTCAGCTTCTTCACTGCCTTCTTGGTCGTAGAAGCCTTCTTCACCACAACCGTCTTCTTCCCCTTAGTCATCTTCTTGTTTGTCGCCAATCTGATTTGGTATCCACTGGCTCCTGCCAGCTTCTTCCAAGTAATCTGGATCGTCTTCTTTTTTGGTGACTTTACTTTCGACAGTGTCATCTTCTTGCCCCGCACCTTCGAAGCGGAAACTTTCGTTCCCTGGGTCGGAGCCTTGGTTCCTGTCGGCGGCTGGTTAACTGCTCCCGGTTCCAGGGTTCCTGCCGGCGGTTGATTTACTGTTCCCGGATTCGAGGTCCCTGCTGGCGGCTGGGAAGTCCCCGGATTTTGCGTAGCTGTTCCCGCCTTCTGTAAACCATTTACCGCCGCCTGGAGTGCTGCGAGAAGCTGCTGCATCTGATCCTCTCCCACAGAGGCATCCTGATATGCGTTCTCAGCGGCATTCAGAGCATCCTCCAGCTTCTTCCAGCTCTCTGCCGTGTATTCTGCTGACTGATATTTCTTTGCCTCCTCAATGGCTGCCGCCATATCATTCTGTGTCTTCCGTGTCAATATTCCCTTGCGCATGGTATCCAGGTTCTGCAGGATATCTTCTAACTCCTGCTGTGTCAGAGTTCCCTCTGACAGCTGCTTCCGGATGTCCTGGATCTGTTTCTGGTACAGCGCCCAGGATTCCTGACTGTAATTTTCCTCCGGCAGTTCGTCATCTAACATTTCGATTACTCTGTCATAGGTATCCTTCTTTAAAAGATGGTTAATAGCATCTTCCAGTGCGCCCTGAGCACGGTCAAGCTCGCCGCTGTCCGGGTTTTCCGTTTCCAGCACTGCCTTTGCTTCCTGCAATGCCTCTTCCAGCTTCCCATAAGAATCCTCTGTGTAATCTTCCTTATTTAGACTTTCTGCCACCAGTATTGCTGTATGAATATCCCCAATGTTTCCTGTCCCGGCTATCACATTGACAGTACAAGTCTTTTCCATTCCATTACCGGTAAATGCATGGAGTGTTACGACTCCTTCTGCCACGCCGGTAAGCTTTCCTGCAGAGGTCACTGTTGCAATGTCCGGATCATCTGACACCCACACAGCCCTGTATGTGGTATTTTCCGGTTCTAACTGAGTCTCCAGCTCCGTCTCTGCTCCAACCAGGATTCCCACTGATTCCTTCGGGAGTGTCAGCAACGTTGGCTCTATCTCTTCCACCTTATTGTCACTCTGCACCACATCAGACAGGGTAAAAGTCAGGGTAATGGTATTGGTTCCCTCCACATATGCACTCTCCGGGAAGGAGCCTCCCACGCTTGTATTTGGCTTAAATTCCTGAGCATAGGACTCATCCCAGACATTCAGCAAACAAATATCAAAGATTCCGCTACTGTCTTTATCAGAAGCATCAAAGACAAATTCATCCTTTGTCATGGTTGCCTCGAACTCATTCATTTTAAGGGAATCGATCTTTACCTTCGCCTTGCTAATGAGAGAGTTCTTTATCTTCCCATCATTTCCCAGAAGATCTTTCAAATAAAGAGTATTAATGTTCTTCATTCTTTCCTGCGGACCAGTTAATTTCAAGGTATAGGTTCCTCCCTGACCTGCCTCCACAGAAACATAATCCTTGCTGGCAAGCGTTGCATAGTTCCAGCCGCCGGACACAGAATTATAGTACAGCTTTGCCCGGAAACGTTGGGCTGGGCTTACGTGGACGATACAATATTCCCGCCTTCCTCCCACGGATGCGGTAATGACTGTTGTCCCTACATCCTTTGGAACAACAGTTCCTCTCTGAGATACTGCTGCTATTGTTGGATCTGCAGATTCCCAGATAATGTTCCCCTCGGATGCTTTTGGGGTTACTGTTGCTTTGAGCTTTGTTCCGTCATCTCCCATATACAATCTCAGAGACTTCTGATCTAACTTAAGTTCCCTGACATTTCTGTTGCTGGCAGTATAAATCTTCATGATGGCTCTTATAATCTCCGGCTGCGTTACCTTGTATGTGTAACGGTCAAAGAGACCCAGACCAAATGCACCATTATAGCCGTTATCCCAGTACACTGGAATACAGTTATAACGCTTTGCCATCATGTTGAGGACTTCCGTGTAGTATGCCCGGTATTCATTATTTTTGGCATCTACATCATCTGGGTTAAATTTGCCGCTGGTGATATCTCCCGGTTTAATCTGTGATTTATCGACACAACCATATTCTCCGATGACAACAGGATAACCCCGCTTCACAAAATCATTATTTAAGTCAGCAAATATCTGCTCCATGTCCAGCTCCAGTCCCTCTGTTGCTGCTCTGGAATCGTCTGTTGACTCCATTCCCCACTGTGTGGTCATATAATCCTCCTGCCCACAAAAAGTCCATGGCGCATAATAATGTACCGATACCATGATACGCTGCTCATTTTTCGGAATGGTGTCACTTCGGTACTGATCGGTAGGAAGAACAAACCCAGCCTTCTCGTTCGTCAGAGAAGCATTCGTATTAATTCCCGGAATCAAAAGCCACCGCTTGTCATTATTGCCGCCACTCTGCCTTACTGTATCCACAAAGATCTGGTTATAGGCATTGATATTTTTATAATAGGCGGTAACTTCTTTCTTGCTATCCTCCTTGGCATCAGCACCCACCTCATTCATGGACTCAAAAATCAATTTTTCATTGTGATCTTTAAATCTATTTGCAATCTGTTCCCAGCAGGCTTTGTACTTTGCCTTGATGATCTCCTGCTGGTTATCGCCAAGTCCCGGCAATAGCCATCCTCCTTTTACAGTGGAGTATCCGTCTCCGTGTATGTTAATAATGGCGTACATGTCATTTTCAATGACATAATCTACAATCTCCTCTACCCGATCCAGCCAGTTCAAATCTATCTTGTATCCCTCTTTCTCACTTCCAATCATAGTCAGATAGGATACCGGGATACGCACTGATTTAAAGCCTTGTTCCTTCACGGCGTCTATCAGCTCTCTTTTAACGACAGGATTGCCATATGCTGTCTCATCCGGAAACGCTTCCGAACCACTCCAGGCATTGACACTCTCCATCTGGTTTCCCAGATTCCATCCGGC
Source organism: uncultured Clostridium sp. (assembly GCA_947174825.1). The sequence goes on along the minus strand of CAMWKN010000364.1, from coordinate 359 downwards.
TCCCATCTCTTCCGTGATAGTCTTTGCATCAATGTTTCTAAACCCTTCTGTTTCGGTTGTCCCAGTGGTCTCCGCCGTCTCTGCTGCACCGACGCTGATTTTTCCGCCGGGCAGAGACAGGGAGGCAACTACCATGGCAGCCGATAAAATCACGGCAGCCAGTCTCTTTCCTCTTCTCATAAAAACTCACATTCCTTTCGCTTCGCTCAGGCACAAACCGCTAATGAAATAGTGGGTTCTGCATGCCATCACTGCTATATTTTGTCTTACTTCTTTTTGATTTTCTTAATGCTGCTCCATGCCCCATACATCTTCTTGCCGTTCTGGGTGCGCCAGCCCCGTATCTTCACATAATACGC